>JAIMAU010000014.1 GCA_023511795.1 Armatimonadota bacterium
TTTATCCAGAGCGATGGGTCAAAGAACTACCGCATCTCTACTCACCCCGACTTTATCACTTACGACAAAAAGAAGCTTCTCGCTCACCAAGACCACCACATCAGGGAGCTTGCCAAGAAGTTGCCCTAACGGGCGGAGGTGTAAAGCGGAGCTTCATTTATCGCAATCCTTTGGGGGAGAAGGCTGATCCTGGTATGTCCTTTAGCAATCCGCTTCATTTCAAGCCTCACCCCGTCCCACAAAAAGCGCCTTCGGGAGCTGCTCCGGACTGCGCTCACCATCAAGAAGAAGCCTCTGGAACTGAACTATTATCCGGAACTCTGTGCTGTCTTCTACGTCTCATCCGCCAGATACGTCAAACAGCCTTGTCTGATACAAGAGGCTGGGGACACGTGCCAATGCAGTCAATGCGCAGCGGCATGGTCCGTTGGTCTGATCTCAAGGACTTCCATCTACTGCCATTTAGCTTCACGGCGCAAGTCAGAACGGTGATACCGAATGGAGACCTATCTATATGAGCCACAACCACCTATTCCAATTGTTTGTCAACAGCACGCTCAAGCCCGGTGGCATCATTCGCATTCTTATTTGAGGCGATACATATAAGAATGGTATTATTCTTAATGGCACGGAATGGCCCGATTCGTCCAATTGTAGCCGAAAAGAATATCTTGATAACATTTCTTGGTTACAAGGTTATGGTGCAAGGTCTTTACACCCTCAAGGAGAAGATTTGCCTAAGTCATGAGAAGTAGAAGCATCAATCGATATCTCCATCGGTTCTGCCAACGCGCACCGCATCCTAGAGTAAATTGATGGCAAGAGACATAAACCTCAAAAGGTGATTTTCATGAAAACCGATATGGGAGTGAAAAATAGAAAAATATGGCTGACAACAAGTTCTTTGAAGAAATCCGAGAGCAGTCCAGAATTAAGAGCAATATTGTCACCGAGTATTTCTGGGCCTGGGCTAAGGTGATAATCAGTGTCATGAAAAGATATCAAGGGCTTTCCAATAGGATCGCCTATGTTGATTTTTTTGCGGGGCCTGGGAAATATAAGGACGGAACTAAGTCTACACCTGTTCTTGTGTTGGAAACAGCAATTAATGATTCCGATATACGAGAACGCCTTGTCGCGATTTTCAACGATAAGGACAAAAACAATGTATGTTCTCTTAAAGAAGAAATAGAACGCATTCCCAATCTAGGGCAACTTAAGTATAGTCCGCAAATTCTCAACGAAGAAGTGGGAGATGACATTATTCAAAAAGTAGAACAGATGAAGCCCGGCCCCACTCTTTGTTTTGTCGACCCATGGGGATACAAAGGCCTCTCTTTACGTCTCTTTAAATCTGTGATCAAAGACTGGGGTTGCGATTGTATCTTCTTCTTCAATTACAATCGCATCAACATGGGCTTATCTAATGAGCTTGTCATTGACAATATGAATGCTTTATTTGGGCAAGAACGAGCGGATGACCTTCGCACCCGTTTAAAAGATATGGAACCTTTCGAACGAGAAATGACTATTGTGAACGAGCTGATGTCGGCCCTCGAAGAAATTGGTGGAAAATACGTACTGCCTTTCCGTTTTGTAAATGAACACGGAGAGCGCACCAGTCATCATCTTATATTTTGTAAGCAAAAACGATACAGGCTACAAAATAATGAAAGAAATAATGGCAAAGTATAGCTCGAGGAAGGAACAAGGTGTCCCAAGCTTCGAATACAATCCTGCTGACGAACGCTTTCCACGCCTCTTCGAGTTTACACGTCCTTTAGATGAATTGACTGACATGTTACTCAACGATTTTGCAGGAAAAACTCTGACGATGAAACAGATATATGAGAAACATCATGTTGGGAAGCCTTACATAAAGAAGAACTATAAGAAGGCATTTGTCGAATTAGAGCATCAGGGGAAGATTGATGTCTATCCTCCGGCAAACAAACGGCGAAAATCGAAGGGGAATGTAACGTTTGGAGATAATATACAAGTGACGTTCCCTCCAACCAAGAATTGAAAATGGCAAGCTACTCAGAAATCGAATGGACTGAATCAACGTGGAATCCGATTACGGGATGCACGAAAGTGAGCCCCGGATGCAGAAACTGCTATGCTGAGCGGCTTTCCAAGCGGCTGATGGCAATGGGGCAGGCAAATTATGCGAACGGATTTAATCTCACGCTTCATGAAGAATTGCTGACGATTCCGCTCAAGTGGAAAAAACCTCGAGCTGTATTCGTAAACTCAATGAGCGATTTATTCCACGAAGCTGTTCCTCTTGAGTTTATAGTAAAAGTTTTCGAAGTAATGCGCAAAGCATCTCAGCACACATTCCAAGTTCTAACAAAGCGCTCTGATCGACTGCTTGAATTAGCACCGCGGTTGACTTGGTCGGCTAATGTGTGGTTGGGTGTAAGCGTAGAAACTTCTGATTATCTCTTTCGCATCGACCACTTGCGGCAGACGCCTGCTAGAGTTAAGTTTATTTCATTTGAGCCATTGCTTGGTTCAATTGGGGAGCTAAGCATAGAAGGAATTGACTGGGTTATTGTGGGCGGCGAATCTGGACCGAAAGCACGTCCGATGAACATTGAATGGGTTAGGCAAATACGCGACTACTGCTTGTCGGCCGGTGTGCCGTTCTTTTTCAAGCAGTGGGGCGGATCAAATAAAAAAGCGGCTGGACGAGTTCTCGACGGCAGGACTTGGGACGAGATGCCGGTAGAAACTCCGTCCGTATTACTGCAAAGTTTCAACCTCGGAGGAGAATGACAAGTATGCGCACCTAGTATAGGAGAAATAAACCAACGTTTCCACCAAATGCAGTGGGGGTGTTTATGAGCCGCAGGGCAAGGTTGATTATGCCCCGCGGCTTGGTTGAATCGCCTCAAAAAGTCCCCAGCTTGAATGAACGATCCGCTGGAAGCAAGCAATCCTCGCTCGACAGCCACTTGTGCCACTCCCTTGCAAGATAGATAGAGCTGTGAATTGCCTTTAAGAGCTGAGAAACCATTGTTTTGTATTCCTCGCTGACGCTGAGAAACCTAGGAACCAGGTGAAGAGGGTGGGGTGCAGTCCAAAGGTGCATTAGTACAATCCGATGGTTCCTAAGTACCATCCGATGGTACACTCCAACCATCCGACGGTAGACTTCAACCATTCGATGGTAGACTTCAACCATTCGATGGTAGACTTCAACCATTCGACGGTAGACTTCAACCATCCGACGGTAGACGTCTACCATCCGATGGTAGACTTCAACCATTCGATGGTAGACATGCACCATGCGATGGGAGCCAACAGCTAGAGGCGCAGGCGTGGGAATTATTTGTGTGCACCAGCCTCGCTATGCAAAATCTGCAACAGCCGCCTATGCGGATGCAGGCGCCAATTATAAAAGATGCCCCCTCCCAATCACTAAGGAGCCTCACTCCGCGTCTGCGGCTCTTCCTCGCCTGCCAGCCTAATATCCCGGCGGAAGCTTCCCAATCCACAATCTAGTTACTGCAGTGCCATCTATAATGCGTCCGCCCGAGGTCGTCCATGCGCGTATTATTAAAAACGTCTGCCTTGTGTCGCTGAGCGGCCAATCTGCATGAAAAATTACGGTGCTACCCACCACATCAACGGCAACACTCCTCGACCCATACCTTCGAAGCCGCCCATCTTTCAATACTAAGGCTGATGCTTGCCCTTTCTGCCAACTATAGTATGCAATCACCCTATCTCTGCTTTCAAGCCCGCCGCTGTTTATGGAAAAATGGAAGTTTATCTTGGAAGTTGGCGGCCTTCTGGTCCTAATTTTAACGGAAAACCTGTCATTATTCCGCAAAAGCCAGACTCCTGCGATGTCGCCCCTTGACTTTAATCCGTTTGTAAACAAATCGCCCACCGGATCTTTGATGACTAATGCCGCAGGAACTTTTTGGTGGATTGGCCATGTTGTAAGCTTGACTACCCCGAACAGCTCGTTGCCCCTTGCGAATGATTGAAGCAGTCGGTCAATCGCACCGAATTGCGTTCGATACATGCCTATCGCCTTCCGCTTGTCAATCATTTGCGCTACTGTAAGCGGCAGTGCGAACCACTCCGTTTGGTTCAGCGCGACAAGCGGGGCAGGGGGCTCAAGCATTACCCACGGCCTAAAGCCGCGCGGGGCGGGCCAGAAACTGCGGTGGATTAGATACGTGTAGACAACGCACTTCTGTGCAAATAAATGCCCTTGCGACGCCAGCTCATCTAGTGCATACCTAGTGAATGCGTATACCGACCAATGCCCCGAGTGAATGTCGTTTGGATGGGGAGCTATAACTACATCTGGCTTTTCGCGCATCAAAATTGCTTCGATGTCTTCCAAAATCGATTGGCCACAGTAAATGGCCTTTGGTGTAAAGGAATTAACGTATGGCGAACGAGTTTGCTTTGTTCGGGGCGAGCGCACAGGACTTGAGGGAAGCCAATTGCCGGGAAGCCACATGCGATACGTATTGCCATTCGGATATCCTAAGAATATGATATTCTCCGGCGGCAAACCAAGAAAGCTGAGCGCTGTTAGCGTTTCGCGCTGCCGCATATATCCCAGGCGGATAAACTTTTGGGGTGTCAATTTGATAGTTTTTTCAAAAATTATCACGTCTATTTCTGGATACTCACCGTTTGTGGCAACCACAACTTTAACATGTGCACCAGCTTGAATGGCCTGCTGTATGAGTCCGCCACAGCCGAGTGTTTCGTCATCGGGATGTGGAGCGAGTATGACGATTTTTTGGCCTTGTTTGAGCGGCGGCATCTGCTTTAGAGGCGCTTGGGTGCGGAGGTTCAATCTATAAATTGAATGAGCCAAGATGAGGCGACGACCTATCTCTATTACAGCCGCCAACAGCAAAACAGCAATTAAAAGCCAAATCCACCTTTTCCTAGTTTTCAGCGGTGGATTGTAGATTTTTGAGCATGATGAGCCAGTCACCTTGGGTTTCTCTTGTTTTTCCTTTGATTTCAAATCCAAGCTTATTATAAACATGGATTGCGGCAAGGTTGTCGGGGCGAACTTCCAAGCGCACTTTATCGGCTCCAACGCTTCGGAGATGTTCCAAAGCAATTCGGAGCAGTTCGGTTCCTATTCCGCGGCTTTGGAAATCAAGATGGACTGCAATCGAAAGTATTCTCGCCTTAGCATTAAGCTCTTGCTTGCGGGTCTCGCGCCATATTGCTATCCAATTTCTGGCTGAGATTAGCAAAGGTCTTAATCCTATGCCATACTGACCTGTAATCCAGCGCCAACCCATTTTTAGGAGGTAACCCTTCCAAACGAAGAGCCGAATCATGCGAGGGAAGTCCGCTGGCGCAAGTATATAGCCGACTATGCGGCCGCCTATCAGCGCCACGAAAAACGAATCGGGTTCTATCTCAAGGCAGATACCAAAAATATCGCGCAGTATATCCGCTTTTGGGATGAATCCGACATAATGGCGAACGCTTTCGGGAAAGGCGCCAAGAAATATTTCCGCCACTTGCTGGATGTCGGAAGGAACCGCATTGCGATAGGTAAGCTGTTCATTCATTGAGTAACCTTGGCAATACTTTCACTGCATTTGCATTATGAAGTATACCAGGTATCTGCCGGATCCTCTTGGGATCAACTTGGCTTGTTGGCGAGGACTCTCTCTTAGTCCAGTACGGCTTGACGAATATGATCTGCTTTGTTTTGGGAGTCCTGCGCTTGTGCCCGCGCACAAACCCCTTCACTAACAAGATGTGTCTCATTTCTCAGCCCACCACGGAACTTGTATTTTGTGCGCACGACACGCATCTCTCATGTCTCGCTTTAAGTCCGACCATATGCCGCACTGATGCGCAAGCATCCGATTGCGCGGATCGCTGTAGTGCTTTATTCTCAGTTTAAGATCGCGAACTGTAAACATTCCACCTGCTGGCTTTGAGCGTCTCATGCCTAAACCTCCGTTTGCTCTTTTGCTTCATCAATAGAGTAGCCGAGCCCCGCGGCAATCTCCTTCAGCGTCACAACCTCAGCGTCCTTTTCCGGCGAAGAGGGCGGCTTTCCGAAGACCACCGTCTCGATGAACTCCTGCTTCTTTGCCAACTGCTTGTGCTTGTACTCCTCAACCGAGTGAGCCATGACCGGCCGGATCGAAAGCACATGCGGCGAAGGTTGCTTCAATCTTCGAACTCTGCCATCCCTCTGTGCCAAGAGGTACGGAGTCCACGGCGTATCTAAGTGATACACGAGATCAGCGCCCTTCTGCAGGTTGTCTAAAGTAATCAAGAGGCTTCGACATCCAAGGTTATTCGCTGGTCCTCTCGGATTAGCTTTCTGCATCCGCCTTCGTGGCTTTTTGACCAATCGGTGAGGGGTGCCGACTCGAGGAGGCGGTCAAGCTGGCCAATTTCTTTTAATCTATTGTAAATGAGATGCCATCCGCACTCGATATCTGCCGAAACCTCGCATTTACCATCGCGAGAATACCCACAAGGGCCGCTGAGAAGTCCCTTGGAGCATCGTGTCAGCGGACATACTGCGCCATACAAGCCGACGATGCATTTCCCGCATGCAATGCACTTTTCAGTCCAAATGCCTTGCTCTTGGAGTATGCCGATAAACTTGGTATCCAAGCCGGGGTAAACTGGCTTGGTTGGGAATCTCTCGGCTATGGCTTGAACTCCTGCACCACATGCTAGCGAAAGCACTGCATCACAGTTTTGAATCTCGTCTATAGCATCTTCGATGAACTGATTCTCGCATTGGCGCTCGATAGTTGCCTCGATAATCTCGCGTTCGTCATTGTCGAGGCGATACGCGATGCGAAGGGCAGAAGCAATCATGCCGACTTCCCGCTCACCGCCTGCAAGGCAGACGGTAACGCATGTGCCGCATCCTAATACAAGTATGCGCTTGTGCGGCGCCAGCATCTGCTTAATTTCCTGAATATGTTTGCGATGTCCAACTATCATAACAATCTCCGTTAGTTTTTGTTTTGAGGTTCAAAAACCTTATTTGTTGCTTAGAGCCAGGCGAAGGGGATTCGGACCCAACTTCTTGAGCCGCTCGGTCATCTCTTCGATTATTTCTGCAAAGGTATTGGCTTGCGCCGAAGAGAGGTTGAACATTTCAAGCCTTTCTGGTTCAATGCCTGCTTCGGCAAGAACCTCCTTTGCCAGCCCAACTCGTTTCTTCGCCCGAAGATTCCCCTCTTGGAAATGACAGCCGCCCTCAAGACAACCTGCGACTATAACGCCGTCAATGCCTTGTTCGAAAGCATGCATAATGTATGCAATATCGACCTTGCCTGTACAAGGCAGTCGTATTATGCGTACGTTTGGCGGATATTGAAGTCTCAACGAACCTGCAAGGTCCGCGGCTGCATATGCACAATAGTGGCAACAAAGTGCCAAAATTCTCGGCTCGCCGCTATCCATCAATTGACTACCTCCAGGAGCGCTTTTACTGCCGCTAGGATTTGGGTGTCCGTGAAATGTTGAAGCTGGATTGCCCTTGCCGGACACTCAGCCGCGCAACTTCCACACCCCATGCACATCGCCGCTTGAATCTCTACGCGATTCTTGCCGTTGTTTGGGCTCACAGCAGGCGCGCCGTATGGACATATTCTCACGCAAGTAAGGCACGAAACACACTTTCTAACATCTACAACGCTAACCTGTCCGCCAACTACCATAGTTGGCTTGCTTAGAATCGTTGCCGCTCTTCCAGCGGCCGCGAGTGCTTGCTGGATGTTCTCCGCAGTGGTCTTTGGAGAATGAGCGCTACCTGCTAAGAAGATGCCTTCAGAAGCAAAGTCTACGGGCCTCAGCTTCACATGGGCTTCGTGGAAAAAGCCGTCCTCATTTAACGGAACCTTTGCCATCTTCGAGATTTCCTTGTTGTCGGTCGCAGGAGAAATTCCCACAGAAAGCACCAGAAGATCAACTTCTTGGCTTACTTTGATTCCAAGTTCTGGTTCGATAAAACTTAGGACCACTGGTTTTCCGCTTGAAACTGAGACCTGGGGTGCGTTCTCAGGTTCATACTTTACAAAAACAACGCCGAGTTCCCGTGCTTTTTGGTAAAGGAGCTCGTTAGTGCCATATGTTCGCATATCTCGATACAAAACAACTATTGAAGCACTTGGATATTTTTCCTTAAGAAGAATTGCATTCTTAACGGCTTCCGTACAGCAGAAACGACTGCAGAAAGGTCTCTCCTCGGTGCGAGAACCGACGCACTGAATCATCGCGATGGATGGATTCTCCGGCAGGTTGAGCGCATCTTTATGAAGTGCCATCTGAAGTTCACGCTGTGTTATTATGCGCGAATCTTCACCATAGCAGTACTCCTTTGGCACATACTCGATTCCACCTGTAGCGATTATGAGCACACCATGGCTAACCATCTTCACGCCAGATGGGGTATTTAGCTCACTCTTGAAGTTTCCAATATGCCCCTCCAGCTTTGCCAGGCGACTTTCTGTGTAAACTGAGATAAGCGGATGGCTTGTTGCCGCCGAAACTAGCTTTTCAAGGAGTTCACGATTGTTAGAAGATTTAAGTCTTCCGCCCAGCTCCGCGCATTTTTCAACAAGGTGCACTTGGAAGCCTTGCTTTGCAAGTGAAAGCGCAGTGGTCATTCCGCTAGGGCCGCCGCCGAGAACGAGGGCAGATTGGACAACCGGCAGTTCTTCGGTAAGGAGTGGGCGAAGTCTGGAGGCGCGGCCGACCGCCATGCGAAGCAGGTCAATCGCTTTTTCTGTTGCCGCGGTTGGATTATTTGAATGCACCCATGAGCATTGGTCTCGGATGTTCGCCATATCAACAAGGAACGGATTCAGCCCACATTCTCGGACGGTTTCGCGGAAAAGCGCCTCGTGGGTTCTCGGCGTACAAGACGCCACTACCAGTCTATTCAAGCGATGTTTGGCAATGATTTCCTTTATTCTCTCTTGAGTATTATCAGCGCAGGCGTACATTTGAGCTTCGGCATATTCCACGCCTGGCATATTTTTCGCAGTCTCAACGACTTTCTCTACATCCACAACGGAGGCGATATTGATGCCGCAATTGCAAACAAAAACCCCAATCCTCGGTGGTTCATCGCTTACATCGCGCTCCCTCGGGTACTTCTTTTCAACAATCATTGAGCCCCGGGAAGAAGCTAGTATTTCCATTGCCGCTGCTGCCGCCGCACTGCCTTGGACTACAGTCTCTGGAATATCCTTTGGTTCTTGAAAAGCTCCAGCTACCAGAACTCCCGGTCTAGAGGTTAGAATAGGGGCATAGTCATCAGTTGCACAGAATCCACATTCGCTAAGTTCAACGCCGGCAGACTTTGCTAAATCCAAGGCGGCCTGGCTTGGGCGAATGCCCGTAGAAAGAACCACCATGTCGAATACTTCATCTACCGGCTTTCCATTTTCAATATAATTTAGCCGCAAGTCGTGTGTCTGGGGTATATCAACCAATCTTGAAACTTGGCTGCGAATAAAGCGCACTCCTAGGGCTTTGGCTCGTTCGTAGTAGCGATCAAAATCCTTGCCGAAAGCTCGCATGTCGGTGTAGAAGATTGACACTTCTATGTCCGGAGTATGAGCCTTTGCGCCAACGGCCTCTTTGATTGCTGCCATACAGCAGACCGAGGAACAGTAGGGATTACCCTTCACCACATCCCTTGAGCCAACGCACTGGATGAATGCAAGCTTTTTTACCTCGTGACCATCATATGGCCTGATTATGTGGCCTCTGAATGGGCCGCTGGCAGATAATATTCGCTCAAACTGAATATTGTTGACAACATTTGGATAGCGGCCGAAACCGAATTCGCCGCGCAATCGTGCGTCAAACTCCTCATAACCTGGCGCAAGAATTACTGCACCAACGTTTATCTCCCTGACACTATCCTGCATTTCATGGTCAATTGCTTTCGGCTGACAAGCCTTCACGCATTCCATGCATTCACAGCAGACAGCACAGGCAAGACATCGCTTAGCCTCCGCCATTGCCTGCTCTGGGGTATAGGTTTTATTATGCTCAGGCATGATTCTAGTACTTTTTTGCTTTCGACCCTGGCGGCGGTGGAGCTCCTCGAGTTCGAAATACTCTTCTTCGGTCCAACTGCGGCTTTCTGGCTCTCGTCCATCCGCTAGGTCTTGGCCTTGGATGTAGCGATGTATTGATTCGGCTGCGCGTTGTCCAGCCGCAACCGCCTCACTTAGAGTTCCAGCGCCGGCAACAACATCGCCACCCGCGAATACGCCAGGGACATTGGTGGCCAATGTTATCGGGTCAACACTCAGCAGTCCCCATTTGTTCGTTTGAAGAGCCAAATCCTCACAAAATCCTAGGTCGGGAACCTGTCCGGTAGCGAGAATTGCTTCATCACATTCGATAATATGTTCAGAGCCTTCTATCGGCTCGGGTCTCCCTCGCCCAGAGGCGTCCTTCTCCTCCGAAAGCTTCATCTTAAGACATTCTATTCCGATTAGCTTGCCATCTTTGCCAATGAATCGCTTTGGATTTGTAAGGAAAATGAACTTGACGCCTTCTGAGATTGCCTCATCGACCTCAACAGGGTCAGCTGGCATCTCCTTTTTCGTCCTGCGGTAGAGAATAGTAACTTCTTTTGCGCCCAGGCGAATTGCGGTGCGTGCAATATCCATAGCGGCATTTCCAGCACCTATAACCATGACGCGCTCGCCGATTTGCACGGTCTCACCAAGGTTTACCTTTCGAATAAACTCAATTCCCGGGCGCACACCCGTGAGATTTTCCCCATCAATGCCAAGTCCGGCGCTCTTTTGAGCTCCAACTGCTACAAATACGCACTTATAGCCGTCGCTAAACAAATCATTAATCGAGATATCTCTTCCTACTTCAACGTTGCACTTGAGCTCAACTCCAAGGTCGAGAATCTGGTTTATTTCAGCCTCAAGGACGTTCCTTGGAAGTCGGAAATCGGGTATGCCTACACGCATCATACCGCCAGGCACGGGAAGCGCTTCGAATATAGTAACTTTGTAGCCTTTCCGAACCAGCCAATCCGCCGCCGCCAATCCTGCCGGACCCGAACCAACGATGGCTATCTTGCCATCAGCTTCTGCCTTAGATTCGCCTAGTTGCTTTGCGTTTCCATTTCCTTTGGCAGGACTTTGCTCCAAAGCAAAGCGTTTCAGAGCACGGATTGACAACGACTCGCCATAACGGCCTTGCTGGCAAGCGCTCTCGCATGGGCGGTGGCAAACATATCCACATATTAATGGAAGAGGGTTGTCTCTTCTTATGATTTCAGCTGCCTCTGCAAACTTGCCCTGTACAATGAGTGCAACATATGCTTGAGCGTTTTGCCCAATGGGACAAGCTGAAACGCACGGCGCTTTTCGACGTTTCTCAATTACGTAGGCATTTGGAACAGCCTGTGGGGAAACCTTATGAATGGCAGTTGTTGTTGAAAGGCCGCAGTTAAAATCATCCGGTACCCTAACAGGACATACTTTCTCGCAATCGCCGCAGGCATTACATTTGCTTACATCCACATATCTCGCCTTCTGCCGTATCTTTGCGCGGAACCTTCCAGGCTCACCTTGCAATTCTTCGACTTGAGCCTGGGTTATTATCTCGATATTTAAGTTCCGCATGCACTCAACTAGCTTCGGCGATAGTATACAGGTTGCGCAGTCTCCCGTAGGGAACGTTTTGTCAAGCTGTGCCATTTTGCCGCCAATCGAGGGCGAATTCTCAATCAAATATACTTTGAACCCCGAATTGGCAAGGTCAAGTGCGGCTTGAATCCCAGCGATTCCTGCGCCGCAGACCATAACTGCCCCTATCATTTCGTCATTTCTATCTTTACTCATCGCTGTACCTAGTAACAACTGAATAAATAAAATCTCTCCGTCAGCAAAACTGCAAAACTTTTGTTGGGTCCGTCATCAGCTTCCCGATGCCCAATTCCTCATTTGAAAGCCCCAACGCCAACCCAAGTAGCTGGGTAAAGTAAAAAACTGGGAGGTTGAACTTTTCCTCAATATCCAGCTGCCTGAGGTCGAGATTTGTTTGGCAAAGGGGGCAAGCAACCGCGATGCAATTCGCGCCGCTTTCACTCGCCATTTTGAGAATTTCGCTACACAATCGTTTGACTGTTTCCACTCTTGTGATTGAGAAGCTTGCCCCGCAGCATTCGGTCTTATATGGCCATTCGATGGTTTCGGCGCCCACTGCCTCTAGAAGCTCCTCCATTAAATGAGGATCTTCAGGTTCGTCGGCAATGCTCAACTCTGGTGGTCGAGTAAGAAGGCATCCGTAATAGCAAGCTACCTTCAATCCCTTCAAAGGTCGGACAACTAAATCGCGAATTTCATCAGCGCCAACATCTTTTATCAAAACCTCCAACAGATGGCGCACCTTGACCCCGCCGGAGTATTCCTGGCCGATAATCGAAGCGACTTCCGAACGCAGTTTCTCATCTTTTGCAAGTGCATAATTAGCCGAAGCCAGACGTCCATAGCACGAAGCACAGCACACAACCACATCACGACCTGCTTTCTCTGCTGCTAATAGGTTTCGAGCTGGCAGTGCCGCCGCAAGAATAGCATCGGTGGAGTGTGCTGGAGTGGAGCCACAGCAAGTCCAATCAGGAATTTCCTCCAACTCGATTGCGAGGGCCTTTGCCACAGCATGCACGGACATGCCAAAATCGCGAGCTGTTGATTCTAGAGAACATCCGGGAAAGAAGGAATATTTCACCTCTGCTCCCTCCTTCCAAAAACTCGGTTAAATATTGTTCTTACTGACTTGCGCCCTGCGGTGCGTGGAGGAAATAGATTAAACTTTCCTTTTCTCAGCATTGCAGGTAGTTTCGTCAAATCGGTAAACAGGTCGCCCGAACGCAACTTATATATTGCCATGAGCATAAAATCATAGGTTCGCCCAAAGCGCTTGATTGACGAAAGCATTGCTTCATTGAATATCTTTACTCGCCTGAGTTCGCCAGGTGCATCCAGTGCCATTTCCCTAAGTCTGTCAACCATTGCTGGGGTATTGACTTGCATAGGGCACCGAGAAAAACAAGTTTGGCAGGAAACGCACACCCAAATTGCCTTGGAGCTCATCAATTCTTTTTCAAGACCGAGAATTGCCATGCGATTTAATTGATGCGGGAGGAAATCGGTCTCTTCACGCATGGTGCATCCCGATGAGCATCGAGCGCACTGAAGGCATGCTGTTAGGCGAAACTCCCCATTTGGGTCCAACTTTTGCAAATATTCTATATCAACCTTGTTCCCTATGATTCTGCTACTCACCTAAGTCCTCATACAACTCTTCTTTGGCTGATTCACCAGCCGCCTTCTGTTTTATAGGAGCAACCTTCCGATAAACCTCTTCCGGCTCTCGCAACTCTCCATCAACTGTTAGCAAGCGTGTGATTGGGATATCGAAGAGTAGTTCGTTCTCTTCGAGATACGGCAAAATAAGCTTCCAATCTGCCCCCGTGAGGTCTTGAAACTCGCCGCCGTTGAGCTGCTCTTCATCCAAAAGCCTATATGGGTCTCGGACATAAATAGCACCGCCAGATGCCAGCGAGAAAAGATTCGAACCGGGGTAGGGCGTATCGAGGTCGACAATTTGCCCTTCGTCGTCAAACCGCACTCCGTTTAGTATTACAAAGCCGCCATCCTTCAGCGGATCGCCGGCCATAAATGATTCTGCAAGAAAGTCAAGGCATGTCCCGTTGATTACCGCTTTCGGACGGCCAACCGCGTTAATTAAAGGGCGTCCTGCGGCATTTCCCTTTACAAAGACCTTTCCACCTTTAGCACCATACATGAACGTTTGGCCAACGTCTCCGTGTATGACCAGCTTTCCTTCTTTTAGTATTTGGGCAACTTGGTCTTGGGCGTTTCCATGAACGATTACAGTGGCGCCGTCGAGTCCTGAGGCGAGATAGTCGCCAGTACTTCCGTATGCATCTATCACTACATCATGGGAGTTGGGGCCAAGCCCGCAACCCAGGAATCTTTGGCCGGTATAGCCATGGCATATGAATCTTTTCCAACCCAGCTCGTACGCTTGCACAACCAGCCTGGCATCGCATCCGTTGCCCTCTGGTGGAAAACCTTTGGCATTTAAGACAAGAATTTCTTCGGGTCCAATTGGCGCCCTCAAAGCGAATCGAGATTCCCAACCTATCTTTGCATACCTTGAAGTTTCATTTTCTGTTATCGAAGGAACGCCTTCGAGCACACTAGTTAGCGTTTCATGCAAAAGTTCGAGGATTGTTGAGCGCTTGTTGTTGCCGGTAGGGTAGCGACGATCGATAAGGAGGGTGATGCCGTTTATTGCCGCTTCGCGCTCGGCATCCGTGAGCGTCCTAGATAAAATTCCAAAGCACATACTCTTAAGGGTCTCAAGCCCAACTTCTGGAGCTGCAGCCATTCCTATTTTGTAAAGCGCTGTTCCTGATTTTTCTGCCAACAACTCCGGCAATTCTTTAGCAGGCTTGCAATTTGAAACGTGCAACTTGCAATTTGGCCTAATACCCGGCTTAACAGTCCTCGGCCTGCCGAATTTGTCCGTGCATGTCAGGGAACGGCCGCCATTGCCATTTCTTTTAACCGTGAAAATGAATGCACCGCCATCGGTATAGCTCCCGCCGCGCGCATTCCAATAATCGTCGGCAAAGGAGCAAAAGCGGCTGTCCTCCGATGCAAGACTACGAAGAGTAGCGTCAATTGCTTGCTTTTCTGAGCATATTAAGCCGATTTGCACCTCACCGTCCTGCAGTGCGAATACCTGGGGCCGAAGCATTGCAGTGTCGGTTATGCCAAGAAGCTGATATGCATCGTTTTGAACGTCATTTCGTGCGATGATGAAAAACCACGGTCCATCGGGGGAGCCATGAATGTGGCTTGCTTGGATGGCACGATAGACTTCTTGTTTCTCCTTTGGGAGCATATCGAAGTCCCGCTCAACAGTTGGCGCAAGTCCTTCTATAACGTATTCCAGAGGATACTTGTAAACTCTACTCCAGAGGTCGAAGACCTGAATGGAAACTTCGGTGTCGGTCAGGAATAGCGGCCGTATATTTCGCTGGGCAAGGTATTCGGTAACCGAGTAATAATTTGCAAAATCGCCATTGTGCACAAGCGCCTCGTGCATTCCGCAGAACGGGTGAGCCCCACCTGGATGCCACACGCGCCCTCTAGTTGGATAACGTTGGTGAGCAATCCAAACATGCGCACGCAGGTCGTGAAGCTTATAGTACTCCACAATTTGCTCGGCATATCCGACAATCTTAAGAATGAGCATATCGCGCCCGTGTGAAAGCACGAAAGCTTGCTTATCTCCTAGGGACGCGTAATACTTTGAGTTCAGCTGGAAAGTGTTTTGGTAAACAAATTCGTCCTCCAACTCTCGCTCAGGTACGCCAGCAAGCCCACGGGCATCGGCGAATTTCTTGAGAACGTCTTTCTTGGGACGCACGAAATATCTTCTCACTTCCGGCGGGCGGATTTCCAACCCTTCGATATCGCGATAGTCATCAATATGGTCAAGAGTCTCAGCATGATGAACGTCGAATACACTGGTGATAAAGTCAGCCTCCACATTTGCAAGGGCTGACGGCTCTAGGAGAGCAATATGGAGACAATAATCGTTTTTCAGAATCTCTGGCGGCACTCCCATTTGATTTGAATCAAGCCCCACAGCCGCAATACCGCCGCCCTTGCCATTTCCGCGGTTATGCATTTGGACAGACGGAGCATAGATATGCCTGCCGCTAACTGGAATACTACATGCAAAACCGGTAACGCCGCACCCGCCTTCTTCTTCGGCTCGCACCAATGTACCAGGCTTCCAGTCTTTCATCATCCAACTTCGGCTTTCGATTATCTTTTGTGCAAGGTCACTCATTTCCATCAATCATCCAAAATAAACGTCCAAACTTTCAGTTACTCATCGCTTGTTATGTAATCTTCATGCTTTAGCAGGTCCCATCGACCTCGAAGTTCTTTAACATCACGCATGCCAAAACGGCTGAGTATGTCTACTAACTGCTCACGCCAAGCGTTAAGCATGTTCACAATACGTTGTGTTGCCCAATCAATTGTCATTTTTGAAACCATCTCGGGGTCTGTAGTAGCAATTCCGCGGGCACACCCTTTGCCGCTCTCGCATTTCCCACAACGAATGCAACCCATTGCCACCATTTCAGACGTGCCTATAACAACGCCGTCAGCTCCAAGAGCTATTGCTTTTGCCATATCATAAGCCGTCCTAATTCCACCACTTGCAATTAATGTAACTTCGTCGCGAATACCCTCTTCCAAGAGAAAACGGTGAACCTTAGGGATGGCGTACTCAATCGGCATCGCAATGTTCTTCTTTGCAATATCCGGAGCTGCCCCTGTTCCGCCATAGCTTCCATCAAGGTGGATGATATGCGCTCCAGCATGGTATGATCCAACGGCTACCATATCAACATCAACTGGCGTTGAGACCTTCACTGACACGAGCGCCCGTGGATTGACGTGCTTAATCCAATCAACATGCTTCTTATGGTCTTCCACCGAATAAACACTGTGGAAAGGAAACGGCGAGAAGAGAGAAGTTCCAGGAACCGCCTCCCGCATTGCGGCTACTGCAGGGGTATTCTTATCGCCCAAAAGGTGCCCGCCAAGCCCTGGTTTCGCGCCCTGGGCATACTTGAACTCAACAATGGGCGCCCATCGGATTGTTTCCTCACGAACACCAAACAAACCAGTCGCCACCTGGGTAATCATGTGATCTCGATATGGAAAGATTCTATCTGGATAGCCGCCTTCGCCCGTACAGCTGAACGTATTCCACGCCATTGCTGCTCGAGCCTTAGCCACCATCACATGGGGGCTGACGGAGCCAAATGACATACCACCGCCATAGACAGGGATATCAATTACAATGGAAGGCCGCCCATCATTCCGACGGTTTAAAGGAATAGCGGTTGAGATTTCTGTTGTGTCTATTCTTTGCTCATTCTTAGGAAACTTAAATCTAATCTTATCGAAGCCGCCACCCGAGTTTCCACATTCGTAGTTAAGTTCGCCATCTGGTGTTCTGCCGGTTTCCGCCATATACCATGTGCTCAGAATCAAATCAGCTGTCCAACGATAATCACCTAGCGCCTTATACATGGGGCTTAATTCGATGCGCAAGGCACGTTTTGGGCAAAGGTCAACACAATAGCTGCCCTTTGATTTGCATATTTCAGCTGTGCATTTATAATCCAGGGGTTTGATGAAATCAGCATAGCCAACAGGTTTTACATGAACACCCCTTGGGCAAACTTCGACACACTTCCAGCATTTGATGCATGCCTCGCTTCGCCACACACGATACTTGCCAATCGTATTCCTGAAGCGGTCCGGCGCAGGCTTAACTTCACGACTTGGAGGCATCTTAATCCCCAAATCGTCGGCATCGCTAGCTTGAATAGCGTTTTTATTTACAACTATAGCCACGAAAATACCCCCGATAATTTTCCTCTTACAATTCCTTCCGTTTGCCAAAAATGGGTTCGAAGCACTCGCGCTCTAGGTCGTCGAAGAACATTGCTCTGCCAACCTCGCCACGAAGCCGCCTGACCTCGCGAATACCCATTGCGCCCATCATCTCCAAAAGCTGATTGTGCCATGCGCCCACCAGGTTGACAACGCGCTGAACTGCATAATCATGCTCGACGTCTTCTATTTCGATGGGGCAGGGAAGCCCTTGCTGACAATTCTTACAAATCCGGCATTCCAACGCGACCATAAGCGGCACATCCACGCTCACGAGATCTGCGCCACAAATTATTGTCTTAGCCATGTGCTCCGCTAATGCAATTCCGCCGCCTGCGATAATCGTTATTTCATCCCTGTTTCCTTGTTCAACAAACGCCAAGTGAACTTCACGCACTGCATGGGTTATGTGCTTGGGTTTATCCGAATTAACTGTCATTCCATGCCAATCTGCTAAAAGATGAATAACATCAATGCCAGCCTTCGCTAGCTCAAGAGATCGAGATACCGCATTTTGGTTAAGGCAAAGCGACACTATAGCAATCATCTCAGGATTTGTGGACTTAGCTTTCTCAATTCTTCTGACGACATCGGGCGAATCAGGCCAAACCGCGAGCCTAGCTTCAAGTGGCACAAACTCACCAGAAACGTAAGGAATTGCCGCATCATGCACAAATAAAGAAGAATCATCAACGAAAGCATAAGTGCCTAGCTTTCCTGCCGCATCGAGAATAGCTGTTAGAAGTTGTGGGCTCGTCTTGTGCCAAGGCAGAAGACCAAAAATTGCTGGGATTGGTATATCTACAATGGGCGGACTCTTTAATGCAAGTTTTCCTTCGGGATTAAATGCCAATGCCGTCAGTTTTCTGCCAATATCCACCTGAGTATTAATATACTCTCGCCCATGAATACCATCGCGGGTAGGGCGGACAATTTCTGACATATCGGTAAGTATCGAGTCAAACCCAGGCCCGCAGAACGGTCCAGGATATCCGGCACCAGAAACTGGAATGCGACCGGTTTCGGCTTGGAACCACGTACTAGAAATTATATCAGGCGTCCATACCTCATCGCCGAGTTTAAGATATTCAGGATTTGTCTCCCAAGTTAAAAGACCTTTCGTGCAACTTTGAACGCAACAGAGGCATCCTTTGCATTCGTATAAATAATCTACATATTGAAGAGCATTTACCAGTCGGTCGCGTTCCTTGTCGTACACATCATATGCACATTCCCGCTTGACACAGTTGTGGCAAGCCGAGCAATCTTCTCGCCAATCAACGATGCCATACTTGCCTATTGGTTTGTGCCTTGGCGGCATTGGTTGGGTATGTATGTGATATTTCGCTGGCATTACTTTCTAGCCCCTCGAAAGCCCACTCGCCTTCAAAATGTCTGCGGCAAGTTGAAAATTATCACCGGTCATTAGATAAACGCCCCGGATTCCTTCGATATTTTTTAGAGCAACCACAATTTCAACTGCTAAATCTATACCGGTGGTTGCATCCAATTTCGATAATAAGCTGTCGGGTATATCCAAATGCCTAAACTTTTCTCTCAGGGCCAATGCCTCATCCTTAGAAGTAAAAGGCTTTACGGCCACGATTATGCATGTTTGAGAAGGAATATTTCGCTGACCAATAGCTTTCACCCATTGATTGAAGGCTTCAAGATTGTAAACCGGATGGGTGATTATAAAATCTGCTCCTGATCTAATAGCCTGCTCAAGAGCAATCACCTGAAGCTCCATTGGTTCACCAAAGGGATTTGTATCTGTGCCAAGTATAAACTCAATCTTCCCATCTAGCTCTTGTCCATTAGCAAGCAAACCATCTTTGCGCATTCCATCGGCAACTTTAAGAAGTTGGATTGGGTCAACGTCATTAACACCCTTTGCACATGATTCTGCGGTTAGCACTTGGTGCCTACCAGTGGTACAGAAGATATTCGTTATGCCCAACGAAACAGCCCCAAGGATAGTAGCTTGCAATGCTATTCGATTTAAATCTCGCGTAAGTAAATGAAGAACAGGCTCAGCCCCAGCATGTGCTAAGTGATTGCATGCGGCTAGACTGCATAACCGAACACCATCTTCACTTTCAACTGCTCCTACAGCATGTACCATCCCACCTAGAACTTGAGCACACGCTTTAATCTTCGCGGCATCGGCTCCTCGCGGTGGAAGGCATTCCGCTGTAATCACGAACTGGCCATTTTTAATTGCCTTGCTTAGATTGCCTTCTGACATACCTTCACCTTTCTTTGGGAAAACCTGCATCTTAAATGGCATTAAATTCATAATAGCTATTTTTTATTTAAACAACCAAGAATTAAATCAACTGCCGCTTCAATATGCTTATCATCTTGGCTTTCAGGAATGATTAATCTAAGCGATTCAGGATTGAAACCTGCTTCTGCAAGCAGTTCCTTTACAGCTTGAACTCTCCGAGCAGCGCGCAGATTTCCCTCAATTAGCTTGCACTCACCTTTGGGACAACTTAAGATACAAACCAAGCGCGAACCGGCTTCAAATGCCTTTAATAAATACCGGGAATCAATCTTCCCGCTACAAGGAACAGGTTCCAAAACGACATTGGTTTGGCGCTCCACGGGCGACAACATAGGCAATATGCCAAAATCCTCGGCAAGATTTCGGCAGTAAAAAACCCTGATATCGCAATTTTTTCTAGACTCGTTCATATTCTCCTTAAAAACACACAATAAGGGCGCCGATGCTCGTGAGTACACGCGCAACATGACGCCCTCGTCGATTCCTCTAAATAAAGAGAATTATGGCGGAGAAAACGCTTGGCATCCGCCATAAAGAATATCTAAGCATTCCTTGCTTAGAAATTATTTGCTCGTCTGCCCCTCACGAAAAATCATCGGAACGCGCGGGACAAGGATTGTCTTGCGTTGCTACAGCCTAATTCTTCGCTCTAAGTCTAACTTACTTGGAAAGTTTTGTCAACCCCAAAGGAATCTTGACAGATAAATTCAAGTAAAGCATTGCTAGCAAGTCAAGCAATAAATGTGTTAGGGATTTTCTCTTGATGTTTTGGGTAATTTTAAGCTACAATTTCATAATATAATCACAATTCTCAAACAAGAAAAGTTCTGGCTGTACACTATGCAACAAGCTTTTATGATCATAACCTGGGGTTGCCAAATAAATGAAGACGACTCGCAGCAGATGGCGAATCTTCTGCGACAGATGGGATATCGCCAAGCCATGCTTGCCGAGGAAGCGGATATTATATTATTGAATACATGTTCGGTTCGTGAGAAGCCCGAGCGTAAGGTTATGAGTAAGCTGGGCGAGTTCAAATCGTTGAAGAAAATCAAAAATAACCTTATCATCGGCGTCTGCGGCTGCATGGCTCAGCGTGCTGGGAATGAAATTGTAAAACGCGCTCCTTACGTGGATATAATTATAGGAACCGATCAAATATTTGAACTGCCTCAACTCATAAGCAGGGTCCGCGCAGGCGAACGGCCTGTGTTTGCCCTTGATTTACCCAAGCGAAATGGCAACATCGTTTTCGCCAAACCCAAGCGTGTGATTGGCGATATTGGCCTCAAGCACTTTGTTCCCATTATGTATGGCTGCAACAACTACTGTGCTTACTGTGTTGTTCCATTCACACGAGGCCCGGAGCGCAGTCGGCCAATTGAAGATATAGTTGCTGAAGTACAAGAGCTTGCTTCGCATGGATGCCGCGAGGTCACTCTGGTCGGGCAAAACGTGAATAGCTACGGCAAACCTCAACAAAAAACTGAAATTACCAACAGCCTACATCAACTGCAAAATAACAACGATTCCTTATGCGATTTTCCAACGCTTCTTGGTCGTCTGAACGAAATAGAAGGCCTTTGGCGCATAAGATTCACTACTTCACATCCGAAGGACCTTAGCGACCGATTGATAGACGCTATGGCGCAACTTCCCAAAGTTTGCGAACATCTACATTTACCAATTCAAGCCGGCGATAATAGAATTTTACATGCAATGAACCGGCATTATACGATAGAACACTACGTAAGCCTGGTAGAAAAGCTTCGAAAAGCAATTCCTGGAGTTGCAATAACAACCGACATAATGGTCGGCTTCCCTGGGGAAACCGAGGAACAATTCCAAAATACGCTAAATGCCGTTAGAAGAATCCAATTTGATGGCGCATTCATGTTTGCATTCAACCCCAGACCTGGCACAAAAGCTGCTGAACTGCCAAACCAAATAGACAATAAAACTAAGCAAAGACGACTGCTTGAACTAATCAACCTCCAAAATCAAATTACCTTGGAACGAAACGAAAAGGAAGTTGGGCAAGAATTCGAGGTTCTCGTCGAAGGTCCCAGCTGGAAGGACGAATCAAAATTAACAGGATACACAAGAACAAACAAAGCCGTTGTTTTTCCTGGGAGTCCTGAACTTTCAGGCAGATTGGTCTCAATACGGGCAACCAAAGCCCACCCATGGGGATTTACCGGAGAAATTGTAGACGCAAGATAGATTCAAAATACCTTGCTCGGGAAACTAAAATGAACTCCAAATTGACTCCCATGCTCAAACAATATATGGCAATCAAGAAGGAATATCCTGATGTAATCCTTATGTTCCGGCTTGGTGACTTTTACGAAATGTTTGGCCAAGATGCCGAAATTGCCGCTAAAGAGCTAGAGATAACGCTCACATCACGTGACGCAGGAAAAGCTGGGCGAATCCCTATGTGCGGCGTACCATACCACTCTGTTGAACGCTATATCGCCCGACTTATAAGCAAAGATTATCGGGTTGCTATTTGCGACCAGGTCGAGGACCCGAAACTCGCAAAAGGTCTTGTCAAACGTGAAGTTACCCGCGTTGTTACCCCTGGCACCGTCATCGAAGATTCTATGCTAGAATCGAAAAGCAACAACTACCTAGTTTCAGTCGCATTTCGGAATGGAGTCTTTGGATTAGCGGTTAGCGATATCTCCACTGGTGAATTTCTGATAACCGAGCTTAGTGGCCCGAACGCCGAAGCCAGAACTCTCGATGAAGTAAATCGGCTCTCACCAGCAGAAATACTCATTCCCGAGGAGGCAAAAGATTTTACTAGTAAAATAGAGGCAGTCTGTCGTGCAAGGTTAACTGAGTTCAATCTCGATGGGTTTATGTCCCCCCGGGATATCCTTCTTAAACAACTTGGCACAACGTCGCTTCGCGGCTTTGGGTGCGAGGATTATACAGCTGGACTTGACGCTGCGGCAATGGTCGTGAAGTATCTGGAGAGCACCCAGCCTGCATCTCTAAATCATATCGGCTCGCTTTCAACCTATTCAACCGAGAAATATATGGTCCTTGACCCAGCAACCCGACGTAATCTTGAACTAACTCATTCACTGTCCGACGGTACTCGGAGCAAAAGCCTTTTGCAAATTTTAGACCGCACAATTACTGCAATGGGTGGGCGACTCATAAAGAAATGGCTCGACCAACCGTTGTTGGATGTAGATGAAATTCAAAAAAGACTCGACGCAGTGGGAGAATTTTACGGCAACTTAATGATGCGCACTCAGGTTCGAGAGCTGTTGCAGAAAATATTTGATCTCGAACGCCTCGCATCACGTATTGTTACCGGAGCTGCCAATGCGCGAGATTTAATTGCCCTAAGGAATTCACTCCAAGTCCTTCCAGAGCTTAAAAAGGCTCTTGAGGCCTCTCAAAACCCTACTTTAAACAACCTGCAAATAAACTTATGTTCACACGAACATATCACAGATTTAATATCATCTTCGATTGTGGAAGAACCGCCGGCTACTCTGAGAGACGGCAATATCATCAAACCAGGGTTTAATCAAGAATTAGACACTTTGAGGGCTGCTAGCAAAGATGGAAAAGCATGGATTGCTGGACTAGAAGCAAAGGAACGCGAACGGACAGGGATTAAATCACTCAAAGTTGGATACAACTCGGTATTCGGCTATTACATCGAAGTTAGCAAGGCAAACCTCAAATTCGTGCCCCAAAATTACATCCGAAAGCAAACAATGGTGGGTGCAGAGAGGTTTATAACTCCAGAGCTAAAAGAATATGAAGCGATGGTGCTAGGAGCAGAAGAAAAAGCCGTTCAACTTGAATACGACCTCTTCTGCACCATTAGGGACCAAATTGCAAAGAATTCTGAAAGTCTCTTCAAAACTGCACGAGCAATTGCCCAAATCGACGTCTTATGCTCACTAGCTGAGGTTGCAGCTGAGAACCGGTACTGCAAGCCAAAGGTCGACTATGGCACAGAAATTCACATTAAGAATGGAAGACATCCCGTAGTTGAACGGATGCAAACAGATGAGCTTTTCGTACCAAACGACTGCCACCTGGACTGCAAAGAAAACCAACTCTTAATAATAACAGGTCCCAATATGGCAGGAAAGTCCACATATCTCCGGCAAACGGCTTTAATTGTATTGATGGCGCAAATGGGAAGCTTTGTCCCCGCTGAATCTGCACACATCGGCATTGTTGATCGAATATTCACAAGGGTCGGAGCACACGACGAACTTTACTCGGGCCAAAGCACATTTATGGTCGAGATGACCGAAACCGCCAACATACTTAACAACGCAACTGACCGAAGCTTAATCATTCTCGATGAAATAGGGCGGGGGACAAGCACTTTTGATGGACTCTCGATAGCATGGGCAGTTGCCGAATACATAATAAGCATAGGCGCAAAGACGCTTTTTGCCACACACTACCACCATCTGAACGACCTCGCGAATGCATATTCAGGTATCAAAAATTACCGTATAGCTGTAAAAGAGGAGGGCGATAGGATTGTGTGGCTTAGAAAAATCATGCCTGGGGGTACAGATCGAAGCTATGGCATTCAAGTTGCACGTCTCGCCGGGCTTCCCCAGTCAGTAATTGAAAAGGCAAAAGAGGTACTTTGGAGTCTGGAAAATAACGGCACGACCAAAGGAATATTGGACAAAAACTTGAAGATTCCAACTCGAACCGAGAAACTACAGCTGACACTCTTCGAAGTTGAGGACCATCCGGTCATTCAAGAAATTAAGGAGCTTGACATTAGCACGATGTCGCCCATCGAAGCACTCACAAAACTTTACGAAATGCAACAACGACTAAAGAAGTAAGCCGCATGGAGACAAGAGCACAGCGTAGCATAATAAACATTCTCGATGACAACACTGCAAATAAGATCGCAGCAGGCGAGGTAATAGAGCGACCAGCCTCTGTTGTTAAAGAGCTTATAGAAAACTCCTTGGATGCAGGCGCTACCGAGATTAGAATTGACCTGATAGACGGAGGCAAGCGACTGATTCGAGTAACCGACAATGGTATCGGCATGTCACGAGAAGATTCTGTGCTAAGCCTTAAAAGGCATGCAACATCGAAAATCAAATCAGCTGACGACCTTTTTTCAATTCGTACTCTTGGATTCCGCGGTGAAGCCCTCCCAAGCATTGCCTCAGTTTCACACACAGAAATCGTTACGAGAAAATCAGAAGAAGATTTAGGCACAAAAATCACATGCGTTGCTGGCAAGATTGAGGAGGTCACCGATATTGGCGCTCCACCCGGTACATCTGTGCTTGTCAAAGATTTGTTTTTCAATCTTCCAGCGCGTCAGAAATTTCTCAAAACAGCCCAAACAGAACTAGGACATATAACCGAGCTTGTAAACCGGTTCGCCATTTCTCACGGTGAAGTAGATATAACTCTCTCGCATAATGACCGAGTTATTTTTCGCTCGCCAAGCTCGAATCTCCTAACTGACGCAGTCCTTACGGTTTTTGGAAGAGACGCAGCAGAGGCAGTGGTTGAAATTAACAGCCAAGCAGGACCTTACAAGATTTACGGGGTTATTTCAAAGCCATCATACTCAAAGGCAAACCGGTCCGGACAGCTGTTTTTCGTTAATCGGCGCTTTGTGCGAAATCGAAATCTTATCCATGCACTTGACGAAGCATATCGAGGCATCCTCCCGCAAGGGCGATTCCCACTTTTAATTTGCTTCATTGACGTCCCGCCTGAATTTGTGGATGTAAATGTTCATCCAACAAAAATTGAAGTTAAATTCGCTCGAGAATGGGAAGTTCATAATATCGTAATTTCATGCATTCGCGACGCACTTTCTTCAAGCAATATTATTCCAAATGCAGAGGATCTTCTCCCCTCAGCTTTAAACATTCGGAGACCGACATTCACGCCAACGTATCAAAAGAAGCTTTCACGATCAACCACGGATGAACTAGAAGAGTTCCGAATGTCTCTTGCAAGCAAGCTTGAGCAGCAGAAAAAAGAATTGTTTGTCCCACAAATCACGCAGGAAGGGTTTACAGAAGAGAAAGAAACAGCAGCGAAAATAGACCCTTTGGAAAGCGCTGAAGTATTAGCTCAAGCAAGAAACTTATACATTATTGCACAATCCCCAGCCGGAATATTATTAATAGACCAACATGTTGCTCACGAACGCATCCTTTATGACCAGCTTTCAAATATGTATAGCAAGGTCCATGCTCAGCGCCTAATTGTTCCATTGACACTTAACTTGGGCCATAGAGAAGCACTTGTAATAGAACACAAGCTTGATGATTTTCGTGCTCTTGGCTTCGAGATCGAATCTTTTGGAAAAGATTCATTTATTGTACGGTCAATACCTGTGATAATTGTGGATAAAAATTATGAGCGGGTATTAAAAGACATGATTGAGGAGCTAACCGAGCTAACAATTACCCGCCGTCTTTTAGTGCGCCGAGAAGCCTTAATAACAACATCGGCGTGCAAAATGGCAATAAAGGCAGGGGACAAACTTTCACATGAGGAAATGGCTAGGTTAATAAGCGATTTAAAACACACAAGTAATCCATACCTATGTCCACATGGACGCCCTATTGTAGTTTGTCTCTCCAATCATGATTTAGACAAAATGTTTGGGAGGTAACAGAGTAAATGATTTTTGCTAAACGCACCTGGATTGCCATATGTGTCCTGGCTTTAAATACTCCATGTATAACTGTATTCGCCGGCTTCACTCCCCGTGTAACATTTCAGCCAGAACCAAATGGAGCCTGCATAATAGTTAATAAGCGAATTGTCATTCGACTGAGAACCTCTAACGGCAATCTTTCACCAGTCCAAAGAGCTTCGCTAGCCACTGAAAGACTTGCCGGACTAGTTCAAAAGGGACTAAACCCAATGGCTCTTTCCTACAAGTTAACCGGGCAATCCGCCAGGCTTATGGCCGGTGACATTATGATTGCTATTGCCACCCCTAGCGAAGCAAAAGCACAAGGTACAACGCCAGCCAAACTTGCTAGCGCCTGGGTGCGTAATATTCGCGAAGCATTGAGTCTGCCGCCTCTAAGCGCATCGCCTACTGAGCTTCTAATACCGATAGGCGAAACGCGCATTGTAAACGTGGAATCTCTTCTTCCCGAACCCGTTACGGCTCAAGTATCCAATGGAGCAATTGTATCTGTAGATGCCTTAAAACCAGGCTCATTGGTGATTAAAGGGCTTCAACTTGGTGAAACTGAAATTACCCTAAGATGTGCTGAGTTTAGCGTAATAATTAAGGCGTATGTAAAGAAATATGCCGCCCAAATAATGAGCAGTGCAACAACAGTTGTTACCGGCTCAAATGTTCCAATTTCTTTGACCAAACAAGCTGCAGAAGATGCTGCTCGCTCAGCAGTGATTTTGGAACCTGGTGCGTTTGTCAGTTCGCTAAGCATGCCTAAAATCTCCTCAAGTCCTTTGCCAGGACAGAGAATTCAAATTCCCGTTGAAATAGAAGCAAGAGGAGGCAATCACATCCCCATTAAAGGTACAACGCAGGTGCACATCGAAAACAGACCCTTGTCCTATGTAAACGCATCCTCAATAATGTATAGCAATGACCCAGAGCGAATTTGGAAGTACCAAGTGCTTTATACTGGCAAAATACTCCAAAACCAAGAAGCAACTCGCCTGTTATACCACCACCAGAATATGATGGGCAGACGCATTGGTTTTGTAGTAGATATATTGAATCCTTCAACAAATTCAGCGAGCCTCCACCTAATTGAGGGAGTCTCGCCTCCCATGCTAGATACGGTGCTTGTTGGGTATAAAGCGGGCAATGAATTTCTTGAAAACCACCGGACAATGGTAGGCCGAATTATCGAACTGCGAAAAGAATCAAGGCGCGTGATTGTAAGCCAACCTCTTGATCATCCATATACCGCCAGCGGAATTATCGAGTTTAGGCAACTATCTGGTGATCCACTTATTGTTCGTGTTATTGCCAAACCCGAAGATCAGCGCCAAATTGAGGATAAGCGTAACATCCCATTGTCTTTAGACGGAATAGACCTTGCTAAATTTCAAATATCCGACCATATATATCCAAACCCTATGCAAAAATTGGAGCTAACTTATTTAGCAGGAAAGCCATGGGTTTTCTTTAGGATTGGCAAAGACGCCCTGAAGAATTCCGAAAAGGATAGATGGCTTTTTGGAAACTACGGAGTTATTTATGATATAAAAGCTACGCTTGAAAATCCTTTGATGACATCCCACACTGTAGAAATCGCTTTCGAAGCGACAGCCGGTATTGCGAGCGGGGTATTTTTCGTAGATGGGCGGCCGGTGCGCATAAAATCACTTCAACCTCCTCAAGAAATTTGTCTCGATAAGATTACTATTCCAGCAGGAAAAACTAGAACAGTC
The DNA here is from genome assembly GCA_023511795.1 of Armatimonadota bacterium. Classification (NCBI taxonomy): domain Bacteria; kingdom Bacillati; phylum Armatimonadota; species Armatimonadota bacterium. The sequence goes on from JAIMAU010000014.1 coordinate 28,267, forward strand.
TCGATTCGAACGATGCCCCTCTCGGGTTCGGCATACCCTGCCACTTTGATAATTCGGCCTGCAGGTACAACTGCTTCCGCATCGGCAGCAAAGTCCAACTAAAGACGTCAATAGTCTAATCCTTTGATAACTTAAAGTTTTTGCGAACGGAGGCTAAAAAATACAATGAGCAACTTAAAGCAGCAAGCAAGGTTACTGTGGTGTGATGCCGAGGCAAACAGCATACAGCTATCAACCCGAAAGGGCGTCGCTGAAGTAGTAAGAAAAGCCTCCCGGGCAGGAATTAACACAATTATAGTGGATGTCAAACCTCTCAGCGGTGAAGTACTTTATCTTAGTGAAATTGCCCCAAGACTCAAAGAGGTCAAGGGACATTTTTATCCTCAGTCGTTCGACCTTCTGCAAACAATGGTTGAGGAAGGACACTCATCAGGGATTCCAGTACACGCCTGCATTAATGTTTTTTCTGAAGGCCACCGCAAATGGAATCGAGGTCCTGCATATTCTCAACCCGAGTGGCAAGCAATAACATATGAAGGCGGAAATCCTCCTAAGTTCTCGCTCATGCAAGACTCACGGCATGAAACATTCGGCGTGTTTGTTAACCCTATCGGCCCAGCAAGAGAATATGAGCTTAGAATTATCAGGGAAATCGCCCATCGCTACAACATTGATGGCATAGTATTCGATAGGATGCGCTATCCAAATCTTTATGCTGATTTTAGCCCCATAAGCAAGATGGCTTTTGAAAAATGGATTGGCATTTCAAACCTTCGCTGGCCAGATGACATACTCATTTTAAGCAATGATGAAAAAATTATCCGCGGACGCTATTACAAAGAATGGCTCGAGTGGCGGGCTTGGCAAATCAAAAACTTCGCAGGGGATGCTGTGCATCTTGTGCGTTCCATTAATCCCAAAATTAAAATCGGAGTTTATGTTGGCTCCTGGTACGATACCTATTTTGATGTCGGAGTCAATTGGGGAAGTGAGAATTTCCACCCAGGCTATGAATGGATGACGGCAGATTACAATAAAACAGGCTTTGCAGAGCTCTTCGATTACATTTGCACAGGTTGCTACTACCCCGATGTAACACAAGAAGAAGCACGCTCAGCCAAAGGCAATGAAAACCTCAGCGTTGAGGCAGCATGTCAACTTTCAATGAAGGCAATTAGCGGTGCCAGCAATGTGTACGGCAGTCTATACTTGCTCGACTACAAGCAAAGACCGGATAAGTTCCGCAGTGCGGTTGATATGGTCCTTCGCAATACACAAGGAATAATGTTCTTTGATCTAGTGTATCTTGAAGACTATGGATGGTGGCAGATTTTGGAAGAAGTATTTACAAATGATGCGATTGCACCACATGATGCAAATGATTAATAACGTAACGGTAGCGTTACTCATCGCCCTTTGTGGAGCACTGCTTAATAACAACTTTGCCTTTTCACAGGACTGCCAAGAACTTTACAGAATACGAATTGCCAATCGTACTGATGGCGCTGTCGAAGTCAGCCTTAATAAAGGAACTTCGTATACAATTGTTGGCCGAGTGACTAGACCTGCAACCAAAGTATCACGCGGTTATTCGGCTAGCAAATACGCACAAGAGGGAAAAGTTGCCGCAATTGCAGTGCATGGTATTCGCATTAAAGTTGGTGCCATTCCGGAAAAACAAGGGGATACACCGTTAATTATAAGCATTCTGCCTCGAGAATTTGCCCAAGCCCCAAGAGGTTTTGGAGGTCACATCGCCGGTAGCTCAGGTATTGTAACCAACATTCCAACCGGTACCGCGATATTCCGAAACCTCGCTCCTTTTGTCGGCAATCAAGTCTTTCTTGAGCAAAGAGGTGTGCTGGCTCCGCTGCCATCCGGGTATTCACCTTGCGTTGGAGATGTGCTTGTAATCCTCGTGCATCTTCCAAAACGCTATGCAAAAGAGATTATTTTTGAAAATAAAACAGGCGGAAAAGTTGACGCCATCTATGAAGATGGCACAGAAACAATAGCAGTCGTTAAGCGACCAGTTCATGGGGTGGGGCGCTTCGACGCCACTGGGTACACCGGCGTAGGACAAATCAACACTAACCATACTGGCGTAATTACAATCTCAACAGCACCTATTGCTAATGGGCAAAAAGACGGTTCTAACTTTGAAACGCGAGGCGGTTTCATGATTCAACCTTCTAAGCACGCAATAGAATCAGGTGACTCACCACAAGTTTGCGTTGTTGGACCAGTTTCAAAAGACAGCCAATGGCTCGAAGGAACACCGCCGCTCTTCTCAGGTTATTTAGGTTTAGCCTATGACCCCCAATCAAAAGAAAACTCATTTTCGGTGGATATTCAATGTGGTGATGAAATATGGCGCTCTCTGCCCCCGCTAATCGGAAAGCAAGACCATGCTTTAGACAATCTTCCCGGTTTGGGCCTCCCAGTTACACACATTAGAATAAAGCTACCGCGCTACGACAAAGAGTGGATTAAACAGCAGCTTCACCAATCTTTCCTTGCATATAAAAAGATGACGGAAAGAATTGTGCCAACGTTAACGGGGAAAATAACCTTATCTCTCGATGCTTCGGGGCTTCCAGGACTCCAATTTGTCGCTTTGTGGGTCGATGGTCAATGTAAAGCAATAAGCAGTGTTCCGCCTTTTACTTTTGAAATTGACACTTCAAAGCTTGATTATGGCGAGCATATCGTAGAAATCAAAGCTTTAGACAACTCAGGAAAGCCTCTTAAGACTGTAACAAAGAGGTTTTTCTGTGGCGAGCCGTAAGGCAAAGCTCAATCAATAATTAAGGCTAATCGGAGGCAGGCCTAGACGCCATCATCCAGGGAGGCTTGCCTGGTCTACCTCGCACAACAATTGTTCCATGGTCTGTAAATATCTTATAAACGCTTAGGATTATTTCACAATTTCCAAGGAGCGAAGGATTCTTCAGAACCTCGCCAACAACAATTGCTTCCTCTCCTTTTATAAGAGGAATTTGCTTGTACCATGTAGGGCAAGTGGCAAGCTCGGCTTTTCCAGTGGAATCTTGCAAGATAAAATGATTATCAGAAGCATAAATTATCTTGCCCTTTATTACAGCCGTTCCACCCCAGGTGTTTCCAGCCTTCACATCCGCTATTGTCCGCACCTGTGTATCCATCACAGCACGTTGGGTAAAGAATCCTGCTAAAAAGGCAATCATTAAAATAGCAAGCGGAATTCTCCAAGCCCCCATTGCAATCACCAACCAATTTCAATATTTATATACCGCGCAAATTGGCTTAATAAAACTTTGTAATTGCGCAATTGACGGAATGGGCAAGGAAAAATATAATAGGGTTGCCATGAAGCATTTATGGTTCTTAACAATTGCTGCGTACATACTTGGAGCATTGGCGGCAGAAACAATAAAAGCCGAAGAGCAAACAAACACACCACAACAAGGAATTAAGCTGGCGTACTCCTTTTCCCCTGGCAAGATTAATCGGTATAAAATCGTGCAAAAAATGACAGGCACGCGAACAATAACGGGTTCGGCCACAAGCGACTTGGATATGCAACTTACTTCTATAATCCGAATGCGCTGCATAAAAACTCTTGAGAACGGCAAGGTTGAGATTGCAATAGATACCGAAGATGAGTACATGAAGATTTCTGGGAAGGCAATTTATGGATACAAACCATCAAAAGATGTAAGAACTATCCAATTGAACCCCAATGGAAGTATTTCTGGCTCTTCAATTTCAAATCAGAAAGAATCAAAGCGACGCCATGCACTTGATTTTGGAGCTGTGGAATCGATTTTGCTATTGGCTATTCTACCCGATAAGCCTATTGCCCCAGGAGATGTTTGGTCCGCCGAGATGCCGCTACCGATTGATACAAAATCAAAGCTAAAACTTGATTTTCAGCTTGAAGAAATTAAAACTTCATCAGATGGGCAAGTGGCAATTATAAAACAAAAGTTGACTACACCTATAAATGAAACCAATCAAAGCCAAGAAGAAGGAACCAGAGGAAGCCAAGCTGGCGAGAGTACGTTAACTTTCGATATAAGCAACGGAAGACTTATATCAGCCAATGGAAGTATTCATACGAAAATCGAGACGCCAATTTCTGTTCCTCCTGTTCCGGGCTCTACACACAGCCGTTCTATCCAAATAGTAGACGTGACAAGCAAATACACTATTGAGCTACTACCAGAGCAAAATAAGGCACAGTAAATTGGATTTCAAATAGAAGCAATTTATGCTTCTAAAGATTTTCACAATTTTTGCAAAAAGTAAGATACTAACCAAAGGTCTACCAAGACTTTCTACAAAAACAATTGTCTGGCGATGCATTGTTTAGACTTTTGATAATCACCGATAAAAAACCTTGCTATAATTTCTCTGCCCAAGTAGCATTTTGCTCAGCTTGTTTTATATTAAAAAAACCTGGGTAAACAATAATTGACCTCTAAAGATTATGAAACGAGGCAAAACTAACCACATGGCATACATCTACCAAACAACTCCACCAATTCACCTAAAAGACCTTGCACTTACGCTTTCTAATTACTCATCTGCAGGAGGAACCAATTATGGCGTCATCTGAGCAAAAAGTTGTCCACATCAGAAGGAATGTCCAGGATTATGGTGATCCATATCTGAACCGCGAAAAGCCAGAAGAAATATCCGTTTGCCGCGAATGCAAGTGTGTATACGCCGGAGACCGCTGGCAGTTGGAGAGCCAAGCGGCAAAACTATTAAAAAACGCGAAGAAGATTATTTACACTTTATGTCCCGCCTGCCAAAAAATACACGATAGAATGCCCGGCGGAATAGTTAACATTAGTGGCAATTTTGCAAAAAATCATGAACAAGATATAGTAAACTTGTTAAACAACGAAAACGAACGCGCAATGACCATAAATCCAATTGAACGCATCATAGATATTGAGCATTCCAACGATGGACTGGTTGTCTGGACAACCAACGAAAAACTTGCCCAAAGAATTGGTCGGCAGCTTTACAAAGCATACCGTGGCGAAGTAGAGTACCACTGGTCAGAAGATACAAAGCTAGCAAGGGTATACTGGCGCCGAGATTAGCGGACCTCCAAAGCCCTTCTAGCAGCTTAAAGGTAAAAACTATAATTACTTAAGTGAGGAGGTGCGGTACACATGTTTGAAACCCTTCGCAGATTCATGTTTATAGGGCTAGGAGTAGCCGCTCTATCAAAAGAAAAAACCAAGCAACTGATTGATGAGTTCGTTGAACGCGGCGAACTAACAAGCGAAGAAGGCAAGAAGCTCTTCGAGGAATGGATATCTAAAGCGGAAGAACAAGGCAAAAATCTTAATGAAAAAATCCGCAACCAGATTAGACAAATGCTCAGAGAGCTAGATATAGCCGACCGACGACAGATTGGAACACTAGAGAAAAAGATAGACGAATTGGAAAAACGCTTAGAAGAACTTGCTTCAAAACTGCAAAAGTCGGAGGGCTCAGAATAGTCAGCCCTCACAATAGAGCAGCGGATAAGTACAGTGGTATTCGAAAAAAGAAGACGACACCTAGCACGATTCATAGAAATGGGGCGCGTATTAGCACGCCATCAATGGGAACATCTTCTTGCCCAATTGGGTCTCTCAGAACTTTTTCATTTGCGACCACATGGCAAAGGAATTCTCCCCGACCCAACTGATGTCAGGGAATCTCTAGAGGAACTAGGGCCGACTTTCATCAAACTTGGACAACTTTTGAGCACACGCCCAGATATCATTCCCTCACAATACGTCGCTGAACTTGAGAAGCTTCAAGATACCGCTCCGACTGTACCAATTAACAAGATTCTTAAGGTCATCGAAGAGGAATTCGGCATGGCGCCAGATTCTATTTTTGAACATTTCGATGAAACCCCACTTGCTGCTGCATCTCTTGGACAAACCCATCTTGCAACACTGAAAAACGGCACTAAAGTTGTAGTAAAAGTCCAGCGTCCTGATATACACCGCATAATTGAAACAGACCTCGAAATACTTCAGGGGCTTGCTCATTTTGTGGAACAACACTCTGAACGCATGCGCACATTAGGCATATCTGACTTAGTTGAAGAGTTTGCCATCACAATTCGCCAAGAACTCGATTATACTCATGAAGGACGGAACACCGACCGAATCAAGGAAAATTTGAAAGAGTTGAAATTTGTTCGCGTTCCGACGGTGTATTGGGAATATACAACCCCCAAAGTGCTCACAATTGAACAAATCACAGGTATAAAAATCACCGACATCAGCGAACTTGATGAGCGCGGTCTTGATAGAAAAAATGTGGCTAAGAACCTAGCTAAGGCTTTTATGGAAATGATCTTTATACACGGGTTTTTCCATGGTGACCCCCACCCAGGCAATTTAGTTGTGCTTGACGATTGTGCAATTGGCCTTCTTGATTTCGGCATTGCGGGTAGACTAGATCACCGCCTAAAAACTGCTGTCACAATTTTGTTAGCAGAATACATTCAAGAAAACTCTGCAGGCTTCGCAGAAGAAATTTTACGAATAGGCAGCTATCCCCAAGACCTAAATCGCAGAGCCTTCGAGCTTGAAATTGATAGGGCACTTAGACAATTCTACGGTGCTCCTCTAAAAGAAATCAGGATGGGAGAGCTTCTACGGAGGGCCTTCCAAATCAGCGCAAAGAACCACGTGCGATTGCCGTCAAATATGTTCTTATTGGTCAAGGTGCTAGTAAACATCGATGGAATAGCACGTCAACTATACCCTGATTTTGATTTTGCAGGTGAAGCCCGCCCTTATGTCAGACGCGCTATGCGCGAAGAGTTTTCCATCCACATTCTAGCAAATCAAGCGTATAAAAGCTTAGTCTTATTTAAGAATTTCCTTTTCTCGCTTCCTGACATAGCACAAGATCTCCTAGGACGAATGGTTGAAGGTTCGTTCCGCATCAATTTTAAGCACGAAGGATTGGAAGGTCTTATGCGTTCCCTCGAAAGAGCAGCCAACCGCCTTTCATTTGCACTAGTAGCGAGTGCTACAATTGTCGCCTCCGCTCTCATTGTTGCCGCGAAAATAGGCCCTTTATGGCACGGATATCCAATCATTGCACTCATCGGATTTGGCATTTCTATAATTTTTGGCTTTTGGCTGATGATTGCAATACTTCGTGCAGGTAAGCTTTAAAATAATATATAATAAGCCAAAGTCTATTTTGAGAGCTTTTCCATGACAAACAAAAATCTTTTACGATCACTGCCGTCAATTGACAGATTGCTCGGTGAACCTTCGTTAAAAGAACTCATTGGTGAAATTCCAAGGCCATACGTAGTTGAAGCAGCAAGGAAGACCCTTGACGAAATACGTAGCCGTATTCGTGAAGGTTTTGCCATAAAAGAGGAAGACATCTCGTTCGAAAGACTTACCCAATACATTCGCCTTCGCGCCGAAGCCCTTGCAAATACCTCCATCAGACGAGCTATAAATGCTACAGGCATTGTGCTTCACACAGGTTTAGGTCGCTCAGTGCTCCCGGTAGCTGCGCAGAAAGCCCTCATTGATGTCGTTTCTGGACATTGTAATCTCGAAATAGATCTTAAGACGGGTGGCAGAGGAAAGCGGTCGGAACACTACCAAGAGTTGCTCAAAAATTTAACGGGAGTGGAATCGGCTCTCGTTGTGAACAATAACGCCGCTGCAGTATTTCTTGCGCTCAACACTCTAGCGTGTAGTAAGGAGGTCATAGTTTCACGAGGAGAGCTGGTCGAAATTGGCGGCTCTTTCCGGATGCCCGATATAATGGCTAGTGCGGGCGTCAAACTAATAGAAGTAGGAACAACAAACCGCACCTATGTTTCTGACTATGAAAATGCAATATCTGAGGAAACTGGACTAATACTAAAAGTACATACAAGCAATTTTTGCATCGTCGGTTTTGCAAAATCACCAGCGCTCAGCGAACTTGCCGAGCTAGGCAAGAAGAAAGGCATCCCCGTAATGGAAGACATAGGAAGTGGAGCACTTATGGACATGTCCCGCTTTGGACTTAAGTCCGAACCTACGGTGCAGGAAAGCATTCGTGCTGGTGCTGATATCGTTACATTTAGCGGTGATAAACTCTTGGGAGGACCACAATCAGGGATAATAGTTGGGCGAAAGGAATTTGTGGAAGCGATGGCACGAAATCCGCTATCGCGAACATTTCGTATAGATAAACTAACAATAGCCGCCCTGGAAGCAACTCTTAAACTCTATGTAGATTCTGATACTGTCAGTCGGAACATCCCGACGCTTCGTTATATAAGCAGACCGCTGTCAGAAATCACTCATGCTGCAAATCAGCTAAAAGCAAAACTAATAACTTCTATTAGCGATAATGCGAAAATTGAAATTATCGATGGTTTTTCGGAAGTTGGGGGCGGCTCACTCCCAGGACAGCAACTTCCTACAAAACTGGTTGCCATTTATAGTGCAGACATCTCCCCAATTGACCTTGCCCAAAAATTCAGAGAAGCAAATCCACCGATTTTTGGCAGGGTAGGCGACGATAAATTCCTTCTCGATATTAGAACGGTTGAAGATTCCGAAATTGAGGCCATTGCCCAAGTTGCTTCCCAAATACTTTCCCACTGACGAATTCTAAATTAAGACAAAACAAACCTGCTGTTAATCTCTTTTCAGGCCGATAATAATAAAGACCGAATTCTCGCAATTTGGAGTTGGGGGCCTGATAGCATGTTATCTAAGGAAATACCAAACGAGCAACCTGAAAAAATAAAAGAACCTAATCTTAAATCCGAGTCAGAAGCTCTCCTTGGTATGTTGAACGTTCGCTCCTCAAGTCTAGGCGCGCCTGATGGCCACAGTGACCGTGTAGCAGCTTATGCGCTGGCGATTGGCAGGCGATTGGACCTTCCCCGCAAAGTGATGACGGACCTCAAAAACGCAGCAATCCTACATGACGTTGGAAAAGTTGGAATTTCTCCCCAGATTGTTGAGAAATTAGGCCGCCTTAGCGAACGTGAATTTGAAATAATGAGGCTACACTCCACAATTGCAATACGAATGCTAGAGCGTGTGCCAGAACTCCATGATTCTATCCCGATGATAAAACACCACCACGAAAGATTTGATGGCAAAGGATATCCAGATGGGCTATCGGGCCATGACATACCTCTTGGTGCACGAATAATTGCCGTTGCGGAAAGCTTTGATATTTTAGTTTCAGATGTCCCTTGGCGAGATGCCTTGCCCTTACAAGTAGCAATAGAAGAGCTTAAAAATTGTTCAGGAACACAGTTTGACCCCATGGTTGTAGAAGCTTTCCTTGAAGCCCTTGCAAGCGGTGAAGTCCCTCTAAGTGATGAGCTTAAAGAGCAAATGATCCAACCCTCACCTGAGCGAATTCTCGATTCTTGACATGCCACCCCCGCAAATTTATACTTATTCTACCAATATGGGGGTGGATGGGGCCTGGTGGCCCTCCTGGTCTTCAAAACCTGTGTGAGGCCTGAAGAAGGTCTCGGGTGCGTTCGATTCGCACACATCCCCGCCAGGCTATTTATTACAAAACTTCCAGTAAACAAGCACAGGGGAATAATTTTAGCCCTTTCAGCAAGCCTAAATTGGTTTAAATATGCAAAGAAATGACATTTCTAATACTCCGCTTTTTCTATATTCAGCAAAGTAAATCAAAAAAACAAAAAACCTGTTGACAGGTAGGTTTCCATCTGGTACACTTAGCAAAACTTGATTGAACGCCTTTAAGTTGGTCCTGTGAGGCCAACAAGGGTGTGCGTGTATGCACAAAGCTTGTAATAGCAAGATCACGCCTCCTTGCTAACCTCAGCAGGGGGGCGTTTTTTGTGCCTGGAAAATGTGCAATTTTGCGCTTTAAATACTAAATCACCATTGATTTATGGAGTATTCAAATGGCAACCCAAACGCCTCAAGTAATGGATGCAGAAGAAATCAGACGCGCTCTAACTCGTATTGCTCACGAAATAATCGAGAGAAATAAAGGAGCAGAAAAGCTTGGAATAATTGGAATCAGACGCAAAGGCGTACCGCTTGCAAAACGATTAGCCAAACTCTTGAACGAAATTGAGCACGTCAGAGTACCGGTTGGCATACTCGATATCGGCCTTTACCGGGATGATATTCTCACACACCAGCCAACGGTGGGGCAAACTGATATACCGTTTGACGTCAACGACCGTACTATTATCCTGGTGGATGAAGTTATTTACACCGGCCGGACAGTTAGATGTGCATTGGATGCCTTGATGGATATTGGCCGCCCAGCAGCAATTCAATTGGCAGTGCTAATCGACCGGGGCCACCGAGAGTTGCCAATTCGCCCTGATTACGTCGGAAAAAACATACCTACGTCGCGTAAAGAACTAGTAGACGTCCAGCTAAAAGAAATTGAAGGTGAAGATAAAGTCTACATTCGCAAACTTGATGAATAAACGCTAGTTTATGATTGTGCGAGTATCAATGCACAAAAACTAGCATCAAGAGGTGCTGGAATGGCTCTAAAGAGAAAAGACATCCTTGGTTTAGAAGAAATCACCCGTGAGGAGATAGAACTAATTCTTCAAACGGCGCTCTCAATGAAAGAAATTTTAAGCCGACCGATTAAAAAAGTACCCGCTCTGCGCGGAAGGTCAATCGTAACTCTTTTCTATGAACCAAGCACGCGTACTCGGACTTCGTTCGAAATTGCAGCAAAAATTATGAGCGCGGACACCTCAAGCATCGCTCCATCCACAAGTAGCGTCGTAAAAGGTGAATCACTTAAGGATACAATTCTTACACTTCGAGCAATGAGACCCGACGTATTTGTCATCAGGCACCAAGCATCGGGAGCGCCCCACTTCGTCGCAAGCCTGATTCCAGAATCAGTAATTAACGCCGGCGACGGCATGCATGAGCATCCAACTCAGGGACTCCTCGATATGATGACAATACTTGAGAAAAAAGGAAAGCTTGAAGGGCTAACTGTGGCAATAGTAGGCGATATTCTCCATAGCAGGGTTGCTAGGTCGAACATGTGGGGTCTTACCAAAATGGGAGCAAAAGTTCGTTTCGTAGGGCCTAAAACGCTTATCCCACCCGAAGCAAACCGCCTGCCAGTAGAAGTCTACACCAACATTGAAGAAGGTCTTAAAGATGTTGACGTGATTAATGTCCTGCGCATCCAACTTGAGCGCATGAAGAAAGGCCTATTCCCAAGCCTTCGCGAATATACCCACTTTTTCGGAATTACGAAAAAGAGACTCAAGCTAGCGAAGGACGATGTTATTGTACTTCACCCAGGCCCCATGAATCGTGGCGTCGAAATCATGCCAGATGTGGCAGATTGCGAAATCTCAATGGTTACAACGCAAGTAACCAATGGGGTAGCAGTTAGAATGGCTCTGCTCTACTTACTTTTAGGAGGCACAGGCGATGCGCTTGCTTCTTAAGGGCGGAAGGATTGTCGATCCTTCGCAAAATTTAGATACAATTGGAAATCTTTTAATTAAAAATGGAAAAATCGCAGGAATAGGTCAAGTTGAGTCAGGTGACCTCAAGCCTGAGCAAGTAGAGGATGTAACAAGCAAGGTTGTTGTTCCAGGGCTAATTGACATGCATGTCCACTTTCGCGAGCCAGGCTTTGAATACAAAGAAGATATTACCACCGGCTCTTACGCAGCAGCAGCAGGCGGTTTTACAGCAGTTGCTTGCATGCCAAATACTAATCCCGTCGCAGATACTCGCTCGGTAATTGAGTTTATACTGTGTAGAGCTGATGAGGTTGGTTTAGTAAAAGTTTATCCCATCGGCGCACTAACCAAAGAAATGAAAGGCGAAGAAATGGCAGAGATCGGCGATATGCTCGAGGGCGGTGCTGTCGCCTTTTCCGACGACGCTTTCCCGCTGCAAAACTCTGGCCTCATGAGACGAGTGATGGACTACTGTGCAATGCTTAACACTCCAGTGATTACTCACTGTGAAGATCTCTCCTTGAGCGACGAAGGTCTAATGAACGAAGGAATTACGTCAACAATACTAGGTCTCAAGGGTATTCCCAGAGAAGCGGAAGAAATAATGGTTGCTCGAAACATTATGCTCGCTCGTCTAACTAACTGCAAACTTCATATAGCCCACGTAAGCACCAGAGGATCCGTCGAGCTAATTCGTCATGCAAAAGAGACTGGCATAAACATAACTTGCGAGACGTGCCCGCAATACTTTAGTTTGACCGAAGAAGCAGTTCGAAGATATGACACCAATGCAAAAATCAATCCGCCACTTAGAACAGCAGATGATGTTGCTGCCATTAAAGAAGGACTCGCCGATGGCACAATCGATGTCATTGCCACTGACCACGCTCCACATGCAATTGAGGAGAAGGAAACCGAATTTGCAATCGCACCAAGCGGGATGGTCGGACTCGAAACAGCAGTTGGCTTAGTAATAACCGAACTAGTCAAACCCGGGGAACTTTCGCTTGCCAATGCGTTTATGAAAATGACTGCTGCACCCGCAAGAATACTGGGATTAGACGCGGGAACGCTAGAAATCGGAAAACCGGCAAATATAACAGTCATAGACCCTGAGGCAGAATGGATTGTTGATCCTTCGAAATTCCACTCAAGATCTAAAAACACCCCGCTCAAGGGCAAGAAACTTGTAGGTTTACCAGTTCTAACAATCGTGGATGGTAAAATAATTGCCAGAAACCAAGAGGTGATAGCATGAGAAAAGTAAAGGTTGCGTTAGTTGGAGTAGGCAGTTGGGGTGGGACTCAAAGCCTGCCTGCCATTAGTGAAGCTGGCAATCTCGAACTAGTTACCTGGTTTGACGCAAACCCCGAAGTAATAGCAAAGTACACTAATGATATTCCAGTTCCTCCTGCTCGGTCGTTTGAAGAAATTCTAGACAACCCTGAAGTCGAAGGGATAATCCTTATAGTGCCAAATCATGTCCACCCAACGCTTGCCATTCAAGCGGCAAGACATGGAAAACATGTCTGGGTTGAAAAACCAATCGCAAATACAGTAGAAGAAGCCGACGCCATGATTAAAGCATGCGAAGATGCTGGCGTAGTCCTCCAAGTTGGGCACAGTCTTCGCAGAGCACCAGGCATCCGCATAATAAAGAGCGCCATCGAAGATGGAAAAATTGGCGACCTAGCAATGATTGAAGCCCACCAATCGCATCGAGGCGGATGGTCTTTAGTCCCCGGCGCATGGCGATGGTATGTAGACAAATGCCCAGGAGGCCCTCTGAACCTCCTTGGCATACACCAAATAGATATTTTCCATTACTTGGCTGGGCCAATTTCAGAAGTTATGGCAATGACAGCTAAAAAGTTTCTTGAATGCGAAACTGAAGAGCTCACACAAGTTATTCTTCGCTTTAGAAGCGGCATTCTTGGTCAGATTGGAGACACTTACGTCACGCCTCCTAAAACCCTTACCGCCGTCTATGGCACAAAGGGTTGGTTCGAGTTTGATTTCTGGCCCTATAAGCTTACGTATTACGACATAGATGGCAAACCGGAAACGATGATGATTGAGCGAATAAACCTAATTGCTGACGAGTTTAAAGAGTTCGGCGAGTGCATTCAAACTGGAAGAAAACCAGAGACAGGCGGCCCGGAAGCACGTGCTGCCGTTGCCGTCATGCAGGCGGCGCTAGAATCAGCACGCACTGGGAAGATGGTCAAACTCTAGACATTTCATATTCACTGTGAGGAAAATCAAATGAAAGCAATTCTAGTTCTTGAGGATGGTACCACATACGAAGGAGAATCAATCGGCGCCAAAGGAACAACGATAGGCGAGGTAGTATTCAGCACGTGCATGACTGGGTATCAGGAAATGCTTACCGACCCATCATACGCTGGTCAAATACTTACACTCACTTATCCTCTTATAGGCAACTATGGCGTAAATCACGATGATTTCGAATCTTCAACTATTCAAGTTGAAGGTTTTGTTGTTAAACATTTATGCGAAGTTCCCAGCAATTGGCGCGCCATCAGCACCCTCAATGACTTCCTTAAAGAACAAAATGTAGTAGGCATTCAAGGAGTTGATACTCGTGCCCTAACTAGGCATCTCAGGATTCAAGGAGTTATGCTTGGCGGAATAACAACCGACTATACTCGGGAAGAAATGCTAAATAAAATTGCAAATGCCCCTGACTACGGCGGAATAGACTTTACTAAGCGTGTTACAACCAAATCACCTTATGTTTGGAAAAACTCTGTCAATTCTGCCAAGCCTGAGTTTGATGTTGCGCTTCTGGACTTCGGCGTAAAACGAAACATATTAAGAAGCTTATGTGCACTCAATTGCCGTGTTACAGTGTATCCGTGTAATACTCCCGCTGAACAAATACTAGATGCCAATCCCGATGGCATCATTCTGTCGCCAGGTCCTGGCGACCCAGCGCTTCTTTCCGAAGCGATTGAGAATGTAAAGAAACTTATTGGAAAGAAGCCGATAATGGGCGTCTGTCTTGGCAACCAGCTTCTTGGTTGGGCCTTCGGAAGCACTACTTACAAGCTTAAATTTGGTCATCGAGGCGGAAACCATCCTGTAAAAGAACTTGCTACTGGCAAAGTATTCATCACCTCACAAAACCACGGCTATGCGGTAGACCCAGATGGCTTAAAAAACTCTGGAATGGAAGTCTCGCACATTAACATAAACGACGGAACAGTTGAAGGTTTATGCCACAAAGAACTTCCAATATTTTCGATTCAATACCATCCGGAGGCTTCTCCGGGGCCAATGGACAGCAAATACCTATTCCAGCGTTTTGTGGAAATGCTAAGAAATAATAAATGAATGCAAGGGAGTAGAAGGAAACAGAATGCCACGAAAAAGCAATATCAAAAAGGTTATGGTGATTGGCAGCGGACCAATCACCATTGGGCAAGCAGCAGAGTTCGACTACGCAGGCACGCAAGCATGTAAAGCCCTTCGCGAAGAAGGATGCGAAGTTGTGCTAATGAATTCTAATCCAGCCACGATTATGACCGATACCACAATCGCAGATAAAGTTTATGTCGAACCTCTGAATGTTGAGTTTGCTGCGCGTGTAATTGCCCAGGAGCGGCCTGATGGCTTACTTCCAACACTCGGAGGCCAGACAGGTCTAAACCTTGCTACACAACTTTCCTCAAGCGGTATCCTAGATAAATATGGCGTAGAACTCCTTGGAACACCACTTGACGCTATCAAAAAAGCAGAAGACCGCGAATGTTTTCGGGAATTAATGCGAAGCATTGGTGAGCCAGTTCCAGAAAGCTGGATTATCGAAACTAAAGAAGAGTTAGAAGAGATCGCCGCTACCGCTTCCTATCCCTTGATTATTCGTCCAGCTTATACGCTTGGTGGCACAGGTGGCGGAGTAGCTTACAATCGAAGCGAACTAATGGAGATTGGCGAGCGCGGCATGAGCCTTTCTCTGCGGCACCAAATCCTAGTTGAGCGATGCCTTTTAGGATGGAAAGAAATCGAGTACGAGGTAATGCGCGATGGTGGGGACAATTGCATCACAATATGCAACATAGAAAACCTGGACCCAATGGGCATCCACACCGGCGACTCAATTGTTATAGCCCCCAGCCAAACTCTTTCTGATAAAGAGTACCAGCTCCTTCGAAATGCTTCTCTAAAGATTATCAGGGCGTTAGGCATAGAAGGCGGCTGCAACGTACAATTTGCTCTCGACCCAAAAAGCTTCAACTACTATGTGATTGAAGTCAATCCGAGAGTTAGCCGTTCATCAGCTCTAGCATCGAAAGCAACAGGTTACCCCATTGCTCGCGTGTCAGCCAAAATTGCCATCGGCTTGAGACTTGATGAAATCACCAATGCTGTAACTCAAAAAACAACCGCGTGCTTTGAACCAGCGCTTGACTATTGCGTGGTTAAGATTCCAAGATGGCCTTTTGACAAATTCAAAATTGAAAATCGAACTATCGGCACGCAAATGAAAGCAACCGGCGAAGTTATGGCAATAGATCGCTCGTTCGAAGCAGCATTGATGAAAGCAATTCGCTCAATGGAGGTCGGAGTACATGGCCTTAGACACAAGAAAGCAAGTCAATGGTCCGACAAAGAACTTGAAGCAAAAATAAAGACGCCAAACGACGAACGATTATTCGCCATTGCAGAAGCGCTTCGAAGAGGCATGTCGACTGAAAAGATAGCAGAACTTTCAGCAATTGACATCTGGTTCCTTGAAGGTATTAACCGGCTGGTCGAGATGGAAAGTCAAATACAAAAGGCAAGTTCAGCCTTCCATAATTTAGCATCCAAAGCTGCAATAAACTCGTGTGAAGGTTTGCAAGCAACTCAACTTCTGCGAAAAGCCAAACAAATGGGTTTTTCCGACAAAGAAATAGGTACAATTGTTGGAATGAAAGAAACGGCTGTGCGTGAACTCCGAAAGTCACTTGGAATAAAGCCAGTTTACAAAATGGTAGATACTTGTGCAGCTGAGTTCGAAGCCCAGACCCCATATTTCTATTCATCCTACGACGCAGAAGACGAGACTGAAAGCTTTGTACCAAAGCCCAAAACAAAAGATAAAGAATCTCAGGAGTGCTGTGAAAACAAGTTAACACTGGAAGAAGATTCGTCGCTTTCTTCTCAAATCTCAAATCAATCAAATAAGAAAAAGGTTATCGTTCTTGGCAGTGGCCCAATCAGAATTGGGCAGGGGATTGAATTTGACTATTGTAGCGTCCACTCCGTATGGGCACTAAGAGATGCTGGATATGAATCCATTATTATCAACAACAATCCAGAAACAGTCTCAACTGATTTTGACACATCAGACAAACTTTACTTCGAACCACTCACAGTCGAGGATGTTTTAAATGTAATAGACATAGAGAAACCTGAAGGAATTATTGCTCAATTTGGGGGTCAGACTCCTCTAAACATAGCATCGGATTTGGCCGAAGCAGGAGTAAAAATCCTAGGTACCTCGCACGAAAGCATAGATTTAGCAGAGGACCGAGAGCGATTTGCAGAAATAATGCAAAAACTATCAATTCCAATGCCAGAGCATGGCATGGCAAGCTCGTTAGATGAGGCTTTAGCAATTGCTAAAAGAATTGGCTATCCGCTAATGGTGCGCCCCTCTTACGTTCTCGGAGGCAGAGGAATGGAAATTGTATACGAGGAAGAAACTCTCGTGAAATACGTTAAAGCAGCCGTAGAGGTGTCTCCAGAACGCCCAATTCTTCTAGATAAATTTCTAGAAGACGCTATTGAGGCCGAAGCTGATGCTATTTCAGACGGCAAAGATGCGTTTGTGCCGTCAATTATGGAACATATAGAACTTGCAGGCATTCACTCAGGCGACAGTGCCTGCGTCCTACCTCCGCTAACAATCCCACAACACCATATTGACACCATCATAGAATACACAAAACGAATAGCTATTGAGCTAAATGTTGTTGGTTTAATGAATATTCAATATGCCATAGCAAACGACAGGGTTTACGTTCTAGAAGCAAACCCTCGTGCATCGAGAACGGTGCCGCTAGTCTCCAAAGTAACCGGCGTTTCTATGGCACGATTAGCCACTCAAGTAATTCTAGGTGCTAAACTGAGCGAACTAGATATGAAACCGAGACGGTATCCTCACTATGGAGTAAAAGAATCAGTCTTTCCATTTAATATGTTCCCCGAAGTTGATCCGCTTCTTGGCCCCGAGATGCGGTCAACAGGTGAAGTATTAGGCATGGCAGATTGTTTTGGCCTTGCCTTTTACAAAGCCCAGGCAGCGGCCGGCTATGAGCTTCCAAAAGAAGGCACTGTATTAGTTACTGTCGCCAATCGCGACAAGCAAGCAGTTTTACCAGCTGTTAAGAAGCTTTTTGAAATGGGATTTTCCATAATAGCAACTAGCGGGACAGCAAAATTCCTCTCACAAAATGGTATTAACGTAACGGAAATAAAGAAACTTCATGAAGGACGGCCTAATATCGTCGACGTTATGCATAATGGTCAAATACGCCTATTAATAAACACGCCTGCAGGCAAGGAAAGCTTTCATGACGATAGCTATATCCGAAAAGCAGCTATCAAGCTTAAAGTACCTTATGTTACCACAGCTGCAGCGGCAGTGGCAGCAGCTGAAGGAATTCAAGCAGCAAGAGAACGAACAAACGCAGTCAAATCACTTCAAGAGTACCATAAAGAAGTCGAAATACTCAATTAACACTTTGGTTGGAAAATCGTGCATAAAAAGCAACCAAGAGGGGAATTTTAGAAACAAAGCAAGAAAAATGGATGAGCTGGATAAACATCTAAATCAGTCAACGCTTTTATAAACTTTCATTGAGAAGAATCTTGATGGCAGAACAATTTGTACACCATTTGCCAAATAAACAAGAGGCCGATATTCCAAAGGGCAAACTATTCGAATGCCGTATAATTGACCAAGAAATGGTTTTGCCACATATACGAAGACTTATCTTAGATGCCCAGGAACTAGCGCAGAAATGCATTCCTGGGCAGTTTGTGCACGTCCTATGCAACAAATTCCGACAATTTTATGATCCACTTCTACGCCGTCCATTTAGCATACACTTTGCCGACCCCGAAGCTGGCCACGTTTCAATACTTTTTGACATTCGCGGACGAGGCACCAAAATGCTTGCAGATAAAACAATAGGGGATATGATTGATTTAATCGGCCCCCTTGGACATGGGTTTGCAATACCAGATTCTTGGAGCGGAAGTTTTCTCTTAGTCGGCGGCGGTATGGGAATAGCACCACTTTATTTTCTCCTCAGGACATTGGAAAAGCGATTTGGCAAAGAAAAAATTAAATTCCTTCTAGGTGTAAAAACATCAAATATGATCCTATATCGAGATCAATTTGAAAAATGCTGTTCAGAATATCTCGTCTCAACAGAAGATGGCTCGTATGGCTACCAAGGCATGGTTACCGACCTTCTGAAAGAACGCGTTGAAACTCTTGATAATAAGCTTGGTTGTCTAGTATACGCATGTGGCCCAATGCAGATGCTCAAAGAAGTTGCAAAAATTTGCCACCATCACAACCTTAACTGTCAAATTTCCGTCGAGACAAAAATGGCATGCGGCGTTGGCGCTTGCATGAGCTGTGTGATAAAAGTTCATGACACCAATTTAGAATACAGATATGCTCGGGCATGCGTAGAAGGCCCAGTCTTCGACTCAAATAAAATAAAATGGGAGTAGCTCCCATGTCTACAGCAAGTTCACTAGCGATAACTATTGCTGGAATCCATATGAAAAATCCAGTTATAGCTGCTTCCGGTACCTTCGGATTTGGGAAAGAATACAGCAGCTTGGTTGACCTTAACAAAATTGGTGCGATAATCACAAAAGGCACATCACTCGAACCTTGGGTAGGAAACCCTCCAGAACGAATCGCTGAAACAGCTGCAGGAATGCTCAATTCTATTGGTCTCCAAAATGATGGAATTGAAAATTTAATAAACGAGAAGCTGCCTTGGCTCAGCCAATTCGATGTTCCTGTTATCGTTAACATCGTTGGACATACGATAGAGGAATACGCTAAGGTTGCACAACGACTGAGTGAAACCGACAGTGTTGCTGGCTTGGAAATTAACATCTCGTGTCCTAACGTAAAACACGGATGCATAGCATTCGGTGTTGAGCCTCGCATGACGTTTGAAGTAGTGAATGCTGTCCGAAAAGCAACTCATCTCCCAATAATTCCAAAACTTTCCCCAAACGTAGCCGACATTGTTGCCATTGCACATGCGGCAGTTGATGCAGGAGCAGATGCAATTTCACTCATAAATACCTTAATAGGTACATCAATAAATGCAGAAACGCGTACGTTTCGATTAGCAAACATTACTGGCGGGCTCTCGGGTCCTGCAATAAAGCCAATTGCATTAAGAATGGTTTGGGAAGTAGCAAAGGCTGTTGATGTTCCTGTAATCGGAGTCGGAGGCATAATGACTGCCGAGGATGCTGTGGAATTCATGCTTGCTGGTGCAAGCGCAATACAAGTAGGAACAGCCAACTTTGTATATCCAAATGCAATGATTGAGATTATCGAAGGTCTCGAGGCATATCTCAGTCGCCATGGTTTTGGGCACATTTCTGAAATTGTAGGGATTGTGCAATCGCCACAATGCTAATGTGACTGTCCAATCAAGTCAAACCAACGCGAATAAAAGATAATCAAAAGGCTGGTAGAAATCATATGTCCGTGAAAAACAAAATAATTCTTGCGCTGGATGTAAGCAGCGAGAGCGAGGCCGTAAACCTTGTTCGAGAATTAAACGATTATATTGGCGCATTTAAAGTTGGCCTCGAACTTTTCAACTCAACGGGACCGCAGATTTTTGACTCACTTAGGAAGGCCGGAGCAGAGAAAATATTTTACGATTGCAAGTTTCACGACATCCCAAATACAGTCGCGAGCGCAACAAGAGCTGCAGTTCGAATGGGCATTTGGATGCTCAACGTCCATGCTTCCGGTGGATCGGCAATGATGCGTGCAGCAGTCGAAGCAGCAAAAGACGAAGCACATCGCCTTGGAATCGAAGCTCCACTGATTATTGGCGTAACAGTACTTACAAGCATCAGCGCTCAAGTCCTCCATGAAGAATTATCCATTCCAATGCTTCTTGAAAACCATGTTACGCATCTAGCAGTTTTGGCCCAAAGCTCGGGCTTGGCAGGGGTTGTTGCATCACCTCACGAAATCATACCCGTAAAAGCTGCATGTGGGCCCGAATTCATCGTCGTGACGCCTGGCGTAAGACCAAAATGGACGGCAGCTAATGATCAAGTTCGAATAATGACCCCTGGGGAAGCTTTAAAAAACGGGGCTGACTATCTTGTCATCGGCCGAGCAATTACCGCGGCAAAAGATAGACAAAAAGCAGCGGAACTTATACTCAGTGAGATTTCGCAACAATAAGCCTTGCTCAACGATATCAACTAGCAAACACTAGTATTATTAACCCTTTGGCTTTTTTCTCCCCAATCATTTAGAGCGAACAAACATAGAAAAGTCTTCGTCTAAAAAGCAGGGCGGGAGTTCTCGTAGCTCAGTTTTGATGGGTTCGGGGAAACGCGAGACTCACGCCCTTTTTGTATGCTATTCTCAGCCGAATAAAAATATTAAAAAGGGAAAGGGATGGGTAGGGGGCACGGCTACCCATCCCTACTACACAGATCTGAGACCGACGGTTGCTTAGGGACAGGAGGGGATGGCCTCAGACCTGCACTTTGGTAACGCTTAACACAACCTCCTTTCAATACCTCACGATGCTGCTTGCCCGGAAATGCTAGACGCATTAGTAAATTTGCCAGTCAACTATTCAGTCCAAAGCACGGATCTGAGTAACTCTGTCCAGTCGAACTTCCTCAGTGTCGCCGATTATATACGCTCCATAGAGCGGAATGAACTGCAGGTCCTCAACCTGCAAGACTTTGCTATGTTCTTGGCCTAGACGGTCGGTCCAGCTTATCCAACAGTTCTTTCCGATGTATTGTTTGGCTTCAGGTATCGTCATTTTCGGTCCCTCCTCCTTGCAACCAGCTAAAAAGAAAACCAGGCTGCTGAAACCTCAGTCGCGCGCACTGCTATATTCGAATACACTTTTTTTGGTAGTGGCTCAGCGCGCCTATAATGCGACTGTCGTTTCGGCAGCCTGGCTGTCATACCAGCATTCAGCTTCCCTGCCGCACCCCCGCTATCAACTTCTTTCGGGAGACCTTCGGCTATCTACCGCTGCCTACTGGGTTAGATCCATGGCTTTGCGTCTCACCCTTTCGAGTGATTTGCCTTTGTCGTCCGCGACGCTATTCACTTTTTGCTTACACTGAGATTATGCCATGCCACTCAAAAACTCGTGCTGTAAGGATTGCTAGTTTTATTCGAGATGGTAATGTTTTAAACCAAAGCAAATGTGGGCAAAAAACAACAGATGAAGGAAACCGAGCTATTTGCTTCATCATAAAGGAGGTACTTGCCATGGAAGAACAAAAGCAGGAAAACCTGCCTAGCGAAGAAGCAGGAAGAAAAGGGGGAGCAGCTGCCATGGCAGCTGGCGTTCCTACAATAGGAACACGCGCTGAAGCAATCGCATGGACTCGTGACCGAGTGCGCTGGGGCCCAGTTTGGGCGGGATTTCTCGTAGCGCTTGGAGCCCAGGTTGTTCTTGGCGCATGCGGTCTTGCTGTTGCCCTTAGTCTATACAACCCCGCTGTTCCGGATTTCACAGCCCGCGTCAGTAATTTCATAGGGATATGGTCGGGTATCAGTATGTTGGTTGTGCTATTTGTTGGCGGATATATTGCCGGACGAATGGCAGCGGTGGCAGGCATGAAAAACGGCCTCACGCAGGGAACCATGGTCTGGGCGCTGGCGCTTATGGGCGGAACAGTACTTAGTGCATTTGGTATTAGCTGGCTGCTGGGAGCAACCCAGAATATGTTAACAGCTCTTTCGCAACTAAATGTCGCCGAAGCTAGAACTGCGCTCAGTACCGCCAGAAATGGGGCCATTTATTTTGTCATTAGCTCAATTTTAGCATGGGCCGCGGCAGCGGGCGGTGGAATACTCGGAGCTTCTATGCGGGAGGAAGAGATTGAAAAAATGGCCTAACAATCAAATTGCTTCTAGTGATAATGCCCGAAGGTATATTGGTATATTTATGATTACTTGTGCCTTTCTGCACCCAACCAACCTGCATGAATATACCTTCGGGCTTCTTCCCAATCTTCTTCGCTAAATTCAAATTGGCCTGTCATATAATCCTGATAAATCTCTCTTTCAATCTCAGGCCATGGATGAACAGGGTGTTTCTTGCGCATCATGAACCCATATTTGTAGTACTCAACCGCCTTTGTAGGTTCAGGCGGATGCCCTTCTTCTATCAACCTTTCCAAATCAGGTTGAGCCGCCTGCCAATCGTCATCCCACGATGGGTCCCATTCAAGAACGTGTCGTTCCACAAGTTTGTTCCTTTCGCGCAAAACAGAAATAAGCTAGTATGATTTTCCAAACTATCAAAGTATGTAAACTTAGAAATCAAATTGGTCCACATTCTCTTTAGTAATGACAACACCGGGCATTATAATAACGCCGTCTTTGCTTACTTTTAGCTTGCCGATGCCCGGTACAGTCATCCCATCAACTGGTTTCTTCCCGTCTAGATAGTCGTTGACAAGCTTAGTAGTGAGATATGTAAGCTTTGCAGGGTCCCAAAGTATCAAACCATTAACAATGCCCTTCTTAATGTAATCGCGATTCTCGCTTGGCAAAGAAAGCCCCCATACTTTGACCTTACCTTCTTTTCCAGTTTGGATAAGCGCACGTGCCACACCGGGCACACCAGGGGAATTCACACATGCAAATGCCGCAAGATCTGGATGCCGTTGGAGCATGGTTACCGCCGCCGTAATAGCTTGCTGTTGGTCGTCATTGTTGTATAAGTAGGGTGTAACAATTTTAATACCCGGGTACTTTTTTGCACCTTCTTCAACACCTTTGATATGCAAATTTAGGTTGAGCGCATTGGGACCGCCAGACATTATAGCAACTTTACCCTTCCCGTCAATGTCTTTTGCAATTCGATCTATAATATCGCGCCCGATGCCAACATCGTCGGCTGCTGCAACATAAAAAATGCGCTTGCTCGCGGGCGCATCTGAATCCCAAGTAAACATCTTGATTCCCATTTTCGTAGCTTTTTCAATAACAGGAATTATCGCTTTGTCATCATTAGGTGAAACGACAATTGCATCTACGCCAGCTGAGATTTGGTCTTCAATGATATTAATTTGCTTTATTATGTCAGCAGCTCCCGGGGGCCCAAGAAAACTTGCCTCTATGCCAAGTTCTTCCGCAGCTTTTTTCATTCCCCGCTCACAGGCATTTGTATAAGGTATACCAACGAGCTTCATTACGAACACAATCTTACGCTTGCGTGTCTCTTGTTTAGCCGCTTGCGGTTTCTTCGGTTTTATAGGTGCAGTGGATTTTTGTGAACAACTTGTTGCGTACAAAATTATTGTTGCTGTTAGCAGTATCGATGCGACCCAGCAAAAAAGTCGATTTTTCATTTTCATGTCCAACGTTGGTTGTTCCTCCTCTCAAAATTGCAGCTTTAGCTTTTCACGCAATGCATTTCTTAGATTATCAGCAAGAACCGCTAGTATTAGAACTACACCAAGAAATAATCCCTGCCAAATATCTGGAACCCCTATAAGATTCAAGCCATTTCTTAAGATTGCCATTACCCCAACACCTATTATTGTACCTGTTATGTTTCCTTCGCCGCCCCTGAGGCTACTTCCTCCCATTACAACTGCAGTGATTGCTTCAAATTCAAAATTGGCGCCAGCGTCAGGCACCGAGGATACCAGCCTTGCAGCCATCATTACGCCTCCCAATCCACACAGCAAACCGGTAAATGAGTAGGCGAATAATTTTATTCTAAAAACATTTATTCCAGAAAGTCTCGACGCCTCCTCGCTTGCACCAACTGCATATATTCCTCTTCCTAAAGCTGTTCTTCTTAGCAAGAGTACGCCAAGAATTACTAATACAAGAGCAATAAACACGGGCAGTGGAATATATCCTATCCATGGAATTGGACCAATCGTCTTCTGTCCTAGCGCAGCAAAAGCATCCGGAAACCCCGAAATTGAACTTCCCCTAGTCAGAACATATGCAAGCCCTCGCGCCGCGCTCATCATCGCAAGTGTGACAACAATTGGCTGTAATTTTGCTTTCGTAATGAAAAGGCCGTTGATTAATCCGCATCCCAACCCAGCAAAAACGGCTATAACACATGAAACCCAAATGTTCAAGCCTAAAATTGAACTAAGAACACCAACCAGCACAGAAGACAATCCAACTACTGAACCAACAGATATATCAATTCCGCCGGTTATTATGACCATCGTTAACCCGACGGATACCACTGCCAACTCTGAATATTGGCGTGCAACGTTGAAAAGGTTGTCCGGAGCTGCAAAACGTTCGGTTTGCATTGTGAAAAATGCAAATACAACCACAAAAAGGATAAAAACTGCTAATTCCTTCGACCTAAGGATTGAACTCATTGTTTTGTCAGGTATCGTAATTTATCGAGCAACACAGCTGCCAAAATTACTCCGCCCAGGATTAACTTATGCCAATAGATTGAGGCGTCTAACAAGATAAGCGCACTGTATAAAACAGACATGATGGCAGCACCAAGGACCGAGCCGATGACTGAACCTTGGCCGCCCGATATGCTTGTTCCACCAATAACTACGGCAGCAATTACATTTAACTCATATCCCAATGCCATATTCGCTTGAGATGAATTTACTGAAGACGCCATTACTAAACCTGCAACCGTCGCAAGAAAGCCGTTCAACATATAAACCAGTAGCTTTACTTTACGCACGCTTATTCCCGACAGATGCACAGCACTCTCATTGCCGCCGATGGCTTGGATATACCTGCCTAACCTACATTTCCACAAAAAAAGTGACGTAATAGCAGCAATTAAGAATAGAATAAAAGCAGGCATTATCTTGCTACCTATAAAAGCCATTCCAGCTGGCAGCGGGCCAATCCATTTTGCCTGGGTGAATAAAGTTACAGCAGCTCGGTATATTGCCATAGTACCAAGGGTCGTTATGATTGGTGGTATTCGCAGAAAAGTAATGAGTAAGCCATTCAACGCACCGCACGCGGTTCCTATCCCTAACCCAGCCAATATTGCTATCAGTAGATTAGACCCATTAACCGCAAGGGTTGCAATTACAGAAGCTGAGAGCGCTAGCACTGAAGCAACCGACAAATCAATTCCGCCCGTGAGAATGACTGCCGTCATTCCAACTGCCATAATCCCTACTATGCTTGTTTCCCTAGCGATACTGAGTAGATTCGCATGCTCACCAAAGTTCGGAGCCTTGTTCCAAAGGAATACAACCGCCAAGAACAAGAAAACTAGGGCAGGTAGCTCCCTAATCTGCATTATTCGCCCAAGATTGCAACGGAATGGCTTTTTCATAAAAGATAAACGTTTTAAAATCAGGCTTATATTTAGGTAAGACAAGAAAAATCTTATCAGGTTCACTGCCAAAGCGCAAGAACTTCATGGCACTGTTATACAAACCTCTTGTCTTATCCAGCGAGTACTAGTGGGTAGCTAACGTACAAAGGGAATTCAAATTCAGTACTACTTTGATTAGGTGTTTTGCACCAAGTGACGGCTTATTGCACTAATTTTGCAACTTGCGAACGCATTGCTTTTCAAATTCAAATTTTACTATTACCTGGTGCCTCTTTTGGGTAAATAAACTTAGTAATTACCCAAAGTCTACTATAACTTGCACATCCAATAGTCAATTTATAGCATAAAATATAAAAATCGCCTTGGCCCTGAAAATTGCCAAGGATTCTAGTTAATCTTCGATTACGTTGCCTTCGGTAAAAGCATTAGAGGAGGGGTATACCTAAATGAGAATGACCAGAGATGCTTACGCAAGGGAGGTATGGAAAGTCGTCGAGGCGTTTCATCAGGGCCAAAAAATCATACCATGTCCTCACGAAAACTGTGATAAGCAACTTGAAATATCTCAGCCAAGCCTTAAAACAGGTACAGCCCTAATCTGCAGCAAGCATGGAATAATCTTCCGAGAATAGGCAACAGAAAAGGGAGGCTGTTCTGCCTCCCAAATATTGCCTTTGCCACATGCCGTGCAAGCCTGCTAAATATTAAGGTGACACGGCGTCCCGAAGCTTTTTTCCTGGTCTGAAAACAGGGCTAGAGCTAGGTGGGATTTTAATTTGTTCGCCTGTTCTTGGATTGCGCCCAATCCTTTCTCCACGCGTACGCACATCAAATGTGCCGAACCCAACAAGCGAAACCTCTTCCTTTTTACTCAACGCTTCGGTGATGGCGTCGAGGGTAGCATTCACTACCTTTTCAACATCAACTTTCTTCATGCCGGTTTTTTCAGCAACCGCGTTTATTAAATCAGGTTTATTCAAGTAAGTCACCCCCTTTCATACCAAGAGTTGCCTTGAATCGAAAGCCGCCTTGTGAGATTTGGTTTGCCTGCAGAAACGATAGGTT
>JAIMAU010000015.1 GCA_023511795.1 Armatimonadota bacterium
GTATTGGAGAGAACAGAGCGATATGAGGTTGTTCGAAATCAGCTCGGCATAATAACTCGGGCATTAGTTGAAGGAAGTATTGGCACAAGTCGGATGTGCATGGATACATACCTCGACTTTCCTGTGAAAACATTGGATGATTTTCGTCAGCTTAAAAAACGCTATGACCCTCGCGATCCTTCACGATATCCGCAAAATTGGAAACAAAATATTCCACGTTGGCGCTCGCGTGATTACGTGTTGGTGCTCGGCCGCAATTGCCAAGCAGATGGCTTTTACTGGCGGGCGCGGGAGTGGATGGGGACAGAAAACCTTTCATATGCTTGGTATGACCAGCCAAAGCTTTGCCACGAGATGATGGAGACCTATGCTGATTTCACAATCGAGGTTGCGCGCCCGATACTTGAAGCAATTGATGTGGAGTATTTTAATTTAAATGAAGACTTTGCTGGCAAAGGTGGACCGCTCATTGGACCAGAGACGTTCAAAAAGTATATTTTTAGGCCTATGAAGAGGCTTGTTGAGTTCTTCAAATCCAGGGGCACTCGTTATGTCATATTGGATAGTGATGGAAACTTCGAGCCGCTGATTCCTTTGCTTATGGATGCGGGAATCGATATGATTTGGCCACTCGAACGTGCTGCGGGCATGAATCCAGTTTACTTGAGGGCGAAATATGGCCCGTCACTTCGTTTATCAGGTGGGGTGGACAAGCGAGTGCTTCCAAAGGGAAAGGCTGCAATTGAAGAACATCTTCGTGAACTCCTCCCACTCATTGAAGAAGGTGGTTACATCCCCACTGTTGATCATACTGTCCCTCCCGATGTTTCTTGGGAGAATTTCTGCGATTATATGAATGCAAAACGGAAATTACTCGAGGGCAAACTTTGAAGGGATATAAGCTTGTAGGATTTGAAACAATATTTGCAAAAGATTTTTCCCCTTAAATGTCAGCGCCCAAAATGATAAAAATATACGTTTGCCCAGTTTTACCTCCCATGCTATAATTCCTCTTGCAGCTCTAGGTTTAGCAGTGAGTATATTAGAGCAATAATGAAGACACTAGACCGCTACATCCTAAAAGAGATGCTAGCTCCATTTATGGTCAGCATATTTGCGTTTATTGTACTGCTGATCGGACGGGTCATCTATGACAACCTTGACTTTATTGTTGGAAAGCGAGTACCATTGGTGTTGGTTTTGCGCTTGGTAGCATTCCAACTGCCGTGGGTTATTGGAATCGTACTGCCTCTTGCTACCCTTTTTGCCACTTCACTTTCCATAAACCGCCTTGGGCGCGACAGTGAGATAACTGCGATTCGTATGACAGGCACGCCGCTCAGGCGAATATTCTTACCTATATTAGCGGTTGGTTTTGCTACCAGCTTGGTTGCGTTTTGGTTCAGCGAAACTGTAACGCCATGGGCAAATAGAGAGGCACAACGAATTGTACGCATGATTTGGGGACTCCAGAATGCGCCTTTAATTCAAGATAATGTCTTCTTCAATTCCGAGAACTATTATTTCTACGTGCAGAAAGTTGAGCGACCAAGTCCAACGCAGGTGATTCTACGCAATGTTATGGTTTATGAGACTCCAGTTGTGGGCGGCTATCCAATGCTAATGACAGCGTCTTGGGCGACAAATAAAGATAATTTGTGGACCCTGCATGATGGTGTGCTTCGCAAAATAGGTCCCGATGGCTTTACAGAATATGAGGCAAAATTCCGAGAGGTATGCTTGAATTTGAAACGGCCGTTTAGCGACTTTTGGGAAAGCCAATATACCCCCGAAGAAATGAGCTTTCGTGATCTTCGAAGGCAAGTCGCATTATTTGCGCAAACTGGTAGGCAAGCAAACGAAATGCAAGTAAACCTGCACTTTAAGCTTTCGATTCCTTTCTCATGCTTGATTTTTGCACTTTGCGCAGCTCCTTTGAGTTTAAAGTTTGCTCGTTCTGGAAGTTATTCTGGTATCCTACTTGGGATTATCATTATGTTTCTTTATCAAAATAACATATGGCTTGGTAAAGCGCTTGGAATAGGTGGAATGGTTCATCCTGTGCTTGCTGGATGGTCACAAAATATAATCTTCGGATTAATTGGCATCTACCTAATTTGGCGGGAAGAGTGAAGCATTTCTTCTTTGGTGATGCTGAAAAATATCCTCATACAAGCGTTTTTCGCATGAAGAGTTTCTCGATTTTAATCAAATTTAAGAAAGCCCCTCATCGAAAGCAGTTTTATTTCCTGTTTTTGTTATTTATTATTTGTGCATCGGTTTCACCAGCGTTTCCCACGGATGAGGACGCAATCTCGTTGTCGGCAGGCATTACTCGTTGGTATCCGGAGAAAAAAGTGGTAGCGTCAGGAGGTGTAGAGGCTTCATACAAAAATTTTAAGATTACCTCAGACGAGGCTGAAGCTGATTTGGAAACCAATATTGCTATATTCAAAGGAAATGTAAAAATCTCGACGGGCGAGTATAACGCTCAGGGCGAACTTCTAACGCTAAATATGAAGACCAAGGATTGGAGAATTGAAAACGCTAGCAGTAAGCTTGAACCAGGTTCACTTCAAGGCAATCTGCAAGGATTCGCATTTATCCATAGCTTGGTTTTAAGCAGTCATAATGACAACATTCTTGTTGGCAATGGATCATTTACCACTTGCGACCTTCAGCAACCTCACTACAGTATTAGCGCACAGGAGTTGGCAATATACCCAGGCAGTAAGATAGTAGCTCGCAAAGTTTCTTTTGTTGGATGGAACAAGCGAATTTTCACATTGAACTCGCTTGTAATTCCAATAAAGGGCTTTGGGGATAGTTTTGTGCCACAAGTGGGCTCTAGTGTCGAAGAGGGCATGTTTCTTAAAGGTGCGTATGCATATACTGCAACAGAAAATGCCCAAGGCTTTCTGAAGTTAGATATTATGTCAAAGCGAGGAATCGGCACGGGCATCGAACATTCGTATCAGACAGCTGATACCACTGGTCTAATTTCTCTTTACTATCTATTCGATAAAGCAGTGGATGCCAACAACCTCTCGGGCCGAATTCAACATCAGCAGAAGCTTGGATCGATTAATTTTAATTTTACCGGTGACTACCGGCAGAACAATTATCTCTACTTCCCCGGTACTACCTCACAGGATTACAATGCAACCTTTAGTCATTCTGAAAATGTGTCGAGCACTTCGCTTTCGATCCGACGAAATTTGAGCAGTGGGTTTGGAAATTACTCGTCGGATACGATTTCATTTCGACATGACCGAAGGTTTTCGAATAAGCTCAGCGGGCAATTTTCAACTGATCTTCGTACGTATAAGTCATCAAGCTTCCAGGGAATTGCTGACCGTGAGATGGAATCGGGCTTTGACCTGCGCTTTGATGACCATAAATTTTCGGCTTCTTTGGTTGCAAGCAAGCGCTTTGATCTTGATGGTGATGAATTCACTGGAGACCAGTTCTACAGCAGTATTGACCGACTGCCTGAAATTTCGGTTGAGACAGACACATATCGTGGCGGTATGAAGTTGCCATTTCCAGCAAGGCTTAGGTTTACCACAGGGAGATATCACGAGGAACCATCGGGCGTTACAAGCGACCGCTTTATGTTTGAGATGGATATACTTGGCAAGTCGTATGACTTCGGAAAGAATGAATTAAATATATCCGCGGGAGTTCGACAGGCTTTCTACGCTAGTGATATGGCGCAGTACGTTTTGAGAACTAATGCTATCCTGACGACTAGGTTCAGCGATTATTTTAAAACTAGATTAGCATACAACTACCAAGATCCTGAAGGGTATAGTCCATTTAGATTTGACTATTCCGGCAACTACAATTACCTCAGGTTAGTTATGGATTATGAGAATGACGAAGAGCTTAGATGGAGTTTGGCGACGGGTTATGATTTTCGTCAGCGGCAGTACCCTTGGCGTGATTTGACCCTAAGGCTGACTGCCCGTCCGAAGGACATTATCGGTTATTCTATTTCTGCTGGATATAATCTAAACGTTTCTAAGTGGCGCAATCTTGTTACTCGCCTTCAGCTAGGTGAACCAGATAATTTAGTACTAGACCTAGGTTGTCGGTATGATGTTGAGCTCGGAAAAATAGCGCTACTTCGAAGTGTGTTTGATATACCAATAGGTAATAAATGGCGAATTAGCGGCCTAGTGGGATGGAACGGTTTTGAGAAGAAATTTGATTACCGAAGTATTAAGCTAACCAGGGACCTACACTGCTGGGAGGCATCTTTGATTTGGACAGATGAAGTTGGTTTTCGTAGAGACCGTGGCTTTAGAATCGATCTTCGCATTAAGGCATTTCCATTCAAGGAGAGGTTTGGCATTGGTCAGTATGGCCAGGCTATCGACCCAAGTATGGGGGAATTTTATTACTAAGCTGCTAAGGGAAAAACCAATTTTGATATTCTTGCAAAGTAGATGCTCGGCGTCATATCCAATAAACAAAGGGTCTTCAGACGTCTACCTGAATGCGGAAGTCTTTAATGTCGAGAGGTTTGATAAGTTCAGTCGAAGGTTGAATTTCACGGTTCTCATTTAGAACATCGCCGGTTGTTTCAACGCCAGTATTTATAATCGTTTGATCGTTTGTAATACCTATTTCAAGGAATTCGGTGCCGGACTTACCAAGGGCATCAAGAAAGCGGGTTGGCGTTCCTAGTTGATTTGCGGTTATGAAGTTGACTTCTATTGATTGGCTGGTTGCCTGAATGTCATTTAGGTCGATGGTGAACACAAGGCTGGACGAGTCACTTCTGTCAAAATGTATTGGTGCCCCAATCGGTTCGACGTCGAAAGTATCAAGATTATTTACTTTATATAAGGTGTATTTGCCTTGGTGGTATCTGATAAAATGCGTTACCCCGCCGGTGACCCATCTGTCGCCTGTTAATAGCGACGGAAAAATCGGCGTTGGATACTTGCCATTATCGCTGTTTGTATCAATGGCAATAAAGTAGTAGTATGCATCGTTTATTGGGGCGGCGAATTGGATTTGGAAGGTCATCTCACGCTTTTGTGTTAACAAAATGCCAGAGGGAGTTCGAGCACATCCGGAGATGAACAATATCAAAATAACAGCCTGAAATCCAAATAAATATTTAAAAATGAATCTGAGCTTTTTCACAGGAGGATTATAACAGAAGCAGATATGGGTTACAACAGGCACAAGTATATGGGGGTCTTTCGGGTATTTGCATGCTTCCTGTCGGGAGTAGCCTTGTCACTTGCATTTCCCAGAGCAAATCAACATTGGCTAGCGTGGATTGCGCTTTCACCTCTCATGTATTTTGCCTGCAATTCGAAATTACGGGTCTCACTCGTGTGCGGATTTGCTTTTGGTTTTGGTTTTTTTGCGAGCCATTTGTATTGGATTTTAATTTTTGGAAAATTACCATGGGCATTACTTGCTATTTTTCAGTCGCTTTTCGTCTTATTATGGGCCGTTTTAGCGAACATTTTAGGAAGGCCTCTTGGCGAATGGGGAAGATTATTTCTTCTACCAGCGCTTTGGGTCTGCACCGAATGGTTTCGGTCTATAGGGATGATGGGATTCACGTGGGGCGACATTGGCTATAGTCAACACTCTTTCCTCCCTTTTATACAAATCGCCGCAATTACAGGAGTCTGGGGCGTTTCTTTTCTTGTTGCGTTAGTGAACTCCTGGTTGGCAAATGTAAAGCTGCTCAGAGCTCAGGCTGTTATCGTGGCAGTGGTGTTAGCCGCAGTTTTAGCTTATGGAGCTATTATTTTGCAAACAGGTGAAACCTCCTCAAAGAAACTTCGAGCTGCGGCAGTTCAAGGAAACATAGACCAAGATGTACCTCAAGACTACTTGTATATTGAACGAACTTTGCGTACCTATCGTGAACTAACAAGGCAAGTTAGCCGTGAGGGTGCGCGTTTGATAGTGTGGCCTGAAACTGCTGTTCCCGGCAATCCGGCGACTGATTATTATCTTCAGGCGTTCCTTTCTACTTTGGCAGCCGATTCCAATACTTATCTGCTTGTTGGCGCTCATAACGAAGATGAAGATGGCAAGTGTTTTAATTGTGGATTCTTGATTGCTCCTGGGAGAGGAATAGTAGGAAAATATGCAAAAGTACATCTTGTTCCGTTTGGCGAATTTGTTCCGGCAAGAAAGTATCTGCCTTTTCTTTCATACTACCGTGTAACGCCTGTTGACCTTTCGCCTGGGCCAGGTTTCAACATATTAACAGGCGGACCTCATAAATTGGGGCTTGCAATTTGTTTCGAATCCATTTTTCCAGAAATCTCTCGAAAACTTGTCTCTGCGGGTGCAGAAGTTTTGTGTGTAATAACAAATGATGCATGGTTCAAGCAAACCGCTGCCGCTGAACAGCATGCTGTAAAGTCGGTATTTCGTGCTATTGAAAACAGACGTTACCTAATTCGTGCTGCGTCGACAGGAGTCTCTTGTATTATTGACCCGCGCGGAAGAATCCTTGCCAAAAAAGGGATATTTGAGCCAGGCGCAATCATAGCGGATGTTAATCCAATAGACAAAAAGACCTTTTATACTCGCATGGGGGATTGGTTCGTTTATTTTTGTTTTGGAATAACAATCGTATTTGGATTCTTTGTCTTATTTCGAAGTTACCCAAAATTAAAGAGCAAGGAGTAAATATGAAGATTATTGACATTACTCTTCCAATTAGGCCTGGAATGCCGGTTTATCCAGGCGACATTAGTGTTGAAATTATGCCAATCGGTCGAATATCTAAAGGTGCTAGCTCGAACTTATCGGCTCTTAGGCTTGGGACGCACACGGGCACTCATGTTGACCCACCTATTCATATGATTGAAGGTGCTCCAACTATGGATAGTGTGTCTCTAGATATGCTGATTGGAGAATGCTACGTGTGCGATGTTGGGAATGTGCCTGTTGTAGATTTGCCGGTGCTGCAGGCTTCAGGGATACCAGAAAACACAACCAGGCTATTGCTCAAAACTAGGAATTCTAATTTCTTGTATGAGGAAGAATTCCGAACAGATTTTACATACCTTGCTCCGGATGCTGCGCAGTGGCTTGTCGAACGAGGGATGCGTCTTATCGGAACCGATTATCTCTCAATCGAAAAGTTCCGTTGTAGCAGACATCCCACCCATTTAACACTGCTAGGCGCTGGCATCGTAATCATTGAGGGGTTGGATTTACGCAACGTGGCAGCGGGTAAATACACATTGATTTGCCTACCTCTAAAAATTGAGGCTGGCGATGGGAGTCCGGCACGAGCAGTATTGATTGAAAGCTCTGAAGCATGGTGCTAAAAATATACCTACAGCCTATTAATAGTACTAACCAAAAGGTGCTCAATAGGCTTGTGAGCGCATTGGAATCAGTATTTCACATGCCTATTGAGGTGCTCGATACAATACCGTTGCCTCCCGGCGCATTCAACCCTACGCGAGGACAATATCGTTCAACTGAAATTCTTCGTTTTCTCAAGAATTATTTGCCGCCCGATGCATTTCGGCTTGTTGGAATAACAGAAGCTGATTTATATGTTCCTCAACTAAACTTCGTATTTGGCGAAGCAATGATGGGTGGCGAGGTTGCAATAATATCCCTTCACCGTCTTTATCCAGAGTTCTATGGACTTCTTGGAAACGAAGAACTTCTAGAAGAGCGTGCAATCAAGGAGGCTGTTCATGAGCTAGGACATACTTTTGGTCTTGGCCATTGTGTGAACCCCAAATGTGTAATGTATTTCTCGAATAGTATAAGCGACACTGATCGTAAGTCAGCCGAATTCTGTCAGGAATGTCATGCTCGTTTGTCAAAGTTTATTGGTCTTATTTCCCTAAAATAGTCGACTCTTCAAAGTTCAACATTGGCTTCTTTAGGGGTGTTGATAATTAAGCGGCCTTGAGCATTTCTTCATCCTTGATTGAGGAGTAAAAGCGGTCAAGTTCACCGGATGATAGCAAAGATTTCAAGACTTCTACTACTTGGCGGTCGAACTCAATTCCTGCTCCTTTATCTAACTGCTCAACTCTCTCCGCTGCGCTCAATGCTTTCCTATATGGGCGGTCGGAACTCATTGCATCAAGCGCATCAACAGCGCAGAGTATCCTAAGCGATAAGGGTTGCTGATATGCGGGCAGTTGGTCTGGGTAACCTGTTCCATTAAGACGTTCCTGGTGGTGGCGAATCAAGAAAAGAACTTCTTCGCCCATGTCAAGCGGACGACAAATATTCTCACCGGTAATAGGATGAGTTTGTATTATTAGGCGTTCCTCTGGAGTGAGTTTTCCTGGCTTACGCAACACGTTATCTGGCACTCCAATCTTCCCTATGTCATGGAGCAATGCAGCATTCCGTAGTGCCTCTGTAGACTGAGGAGATAAACCAAGTTGTTTGGCAACAAGAACTGAAATTTCTGATACCCTGTATGAATGGCCTTGTGTGTAGGGATCTCGTGCTTCCAAGCTTCTTGCAAGCGATTGGAGTGTTTTTAGGAATCTGTCATGGAGTTCTTTATAAAGCCCTGCGTTTACAACACCCATCGAAGCGTGAGTCGCCAACATTCGAAGAAGGTTAAGATCTTCACGTGCAAAAGGCGGTGAGTCAGGATAACCGTATACACTAAGGGTTCCAACAACTTTGAAATTGCTTTTCTCTAGTGTACCCAGCATTGTGTTTGGAGTGCTCTCAATCAAGGGCACACATATTGCTACCTTGTTTTGAATTGGTACGCTTGTCGTATCATCGTCGAGGATTCCTGGTATAAAAGCTGGGTGTCCCGATGTCTGCACCCATTTTTCAATTGAGAAATCACATGTTCTATTTTGAAAAGCGGCGTCGAACCACCGCTCAGCCGCAGTGAAGAGCTCACCCGTGTCAGAGTTAACAAGCATTATAAGTCCGCCGGCTGCTCCAGTTTCAGAAACAGCGGTGTTAAGAATATGATTTAAAAACTGTGGAAGGTCGGTTGCTGACGTGAACCGCGTGCCAAACTCAAACAATGCCGAAAGCTTTCGTTCTTTCGTTCGCATTGTTTCTTGCTGTTTTCTATATGCTAGAATATAAGCTGTTACAAGTGCCGCACCTGCAAAAATTGCTACATGGCTTGTTATTTGGTTTGGAATATCATGGAGTTTACCGTTTTGTAAAATGTGAATAAGACTACCTGAAAAGTCGAGTATTATGCTAATGGCAAGTGCAACTAGTATTGGCCGCACGTGGTTGTATACATAACCTGTACTTACAATAACAAAACAATATAGAAGAAAGAAGTTCTCGGTGCCTGAGGTGCCACTGTGGCATGCGAGCGAAATTGCGCTAAAATCGAGTCCTCTTGTAAATAAACCAAAGAATCTTGAATACCTGTTGTATATCTGACTATTTGAAACAACTAAAGCTGCTATTGTGTTGTAGTAAAAAACTCCAAAAATTGCAAGCGCTGCAAAAGGCGAATTGGCATAATCATCTATCGCAAACGCGGCTGCAATTAGCGCTATCCAACGAAGTCTTACTATTAAGAGTTCAGCTGTTCTTTGTTCTTCCATGCCTTTTGTTTTTATACTGTGGTAAATACTTAAGAAAACCTACCATTCGCTATAGGGTTTTCCATCCACAGAGTTTCCTAAAGCGCTGCTCTGAATCCTTCCTACATTTGGTTTTGAGGTAATGTAAATAAACGGGCGGCCTGAAACTGGGTCTGAGGGAATAGAATCGACATATGGCCCTCTCCATTTAGCCGGGTTAATGGGTTTTGGGAAACCATCTTCTGATAATCCAATTGGTGGTGCCGATGTAGCAGATAAATCCGATAGGCGGATTGGGTAGACTCCTGTATGCGCATAGAATGCCTGGACAGCATTCCTCAATAGTTGCAGACAACTTCTCAATTCTTGTTCTTTATTTCTAGTGTTAGCGCCTACCAGTTTTGGTAGTACAATCGCCGCAAGGATTGCCAGGACGACAATGACAACTAATAATTCGACCAGCGAGAATCCAACTTTAGACCTTAAAAACCTGCTCACTGTTTATTTCACCTTTAAGAGAGACTTTACAGAATGTGTAATTACTTAAAATTACAGCAATGGCTGGCTTTGGGCATGTTCATTGAATGATTGAATTCAGCGCCAAACTTCCCGTTCCACGTATTATTTTCGGTATGAAAAAGCAATTCCTATAGATGGTTGTAATTAGTATGAATAGAAGCCACATGCAAGCATTTATAACTAGCGCTCCTTTTTGACAATCAAGCTTGGTTATGGTAACATTTACTGGGTCAAAAGCGCATTAACGGATTTTAAATATATGGGAATCATAAGCTGGTTATTAAGTGGAAATGAACGAGAAATCGCTAGGCTTCGAAAGATAGTCGACAAGATTAACGCCTATGAGCCAGAGTATGAGTTGCTAACAGACGAGCAACTTCGTGCGAAAACTGATGAGTTCAAAGCTCGGCTTGCAGATGGCGAAACACTTGACGACATTCTTCCAGAAGCTTTTGCTGTTGTTCGGGAGGCAAGCAAGCGTACTATTGGGCTGAGGCATTTCGATGTCCAGATGATTGGTGGAATAGTCTTGCACCAGGGCCGCATCGCGGAAATGAAAACTGGTGAAGGTAAGACTTTAGTTGCCACCCTTCCCCTTTACTTAAATGCTCTTGAAGGCAAAGGAGCACACTTAGTAACGGTTAATGATTACCTAGCTAAATTCCATGCGCAGTGGATGGGTCCCATTTACGATTTTCTAGGTCTAACTGTTGGGGCTTTGCAAGGCTCAAATGCAGAAACGGGCGAACTAGAGGCCTCTTATATTTTTGATAGAAATTACGTTAACGAAGAGGAACCAGTCTACCCGAATCTGCGTCGTGTGGATAAAAGAACGGCTTATATGGCCGACATAACCTATGGGACAAACCACGTTTTTGGTTTTGATTACCTAAGAGACAACCTTGCTTTCTCGCTAGAAGAGCTCGTCCAAAGAGAGCTTCATTACGCAATTGTAGACGAAGTTGATAGCATCCTAATCGATGAAGCTCGAACGCCATTAATTATTTCTGGGCAAGCCCAGCAGTCGACCGACCTTTACTACAAGATGGACCGTATTGTTGCACGCTTAGTGCCTGAGAAAGACTATACGGTTGATGAAAAAGCCCGCACGGCGATGTTGACAGACGAGGGCATCAGGAAAATAGAGCAAGGAATGGGTGTTGAGAACCTTGCTGATGACCCAGCATTGATGCACCATGCAAATGCTGCGCTTAAAGCGAGGACTATTTTCAAGCGTGATGTAGACTATGTTGTTCGAGACAATCAGGTAATCATAGTTGACGAGTTTACCGGACGTTTGATGTTTGGTCGTCGTTGGGGCGATGGATTACATCAAGCTGTTGAAGCAAAAGAGAATGTCAAAATTGAGCACGAAAGTCAGACGCTTGCGAAAATAACGTATCAGAATTATTTCCGACTATACAAAAAGCTCGCTGGCATGACAGGCACAGCGAAGACCGAAGAAGAAGAGTTTCGAAAAATAT
Source organism: Armatimonadota bacterium (assembly GCA_023511795.1). Taxonomy (NCBI): domain Bacteria; kingdom Bacillati; phylum Armatimonadota; species Armatimonadota bacterium. The sequence continues at coordinate 11,546 of JAIMAU010000015.1, forward strand.
ATGGCCTTGATGTTGTAGTTATCCCGACGAACAAGCCAATGATTCGGGTAGACCACCCAGATGTAATTTATAAAACGGAAGAAGCGAAATTCCGAGGCATCACGGCAGAAATTCTTCGGCTATATTGTCGGCAACAGCCGGTATTAGTTGGCACACGCTCAATTGAAAAATCAGAAATTCTAAGCTCGCGACTTGCACCTGAACGTCTGCAGCTATTGGCAGCAGTTTTTGTGCTCAAATCAAAGCTTAACGAAGCGCGTGATATTGAAGCAGAGAAAAAGCGGGAATACATAGATTTGCTAAATACAAAGTTTGGCGAATTGACTCTAGGACGTTTGCTACCGATGGCAAGGACACTTGGAGTTTCCTTGGACATGCTAGCGCCGGAAAATGTTGAACGATTCGCCTCATTAATCGGTGTGCAAAATCCTGAAGAAGTAGAACGACTAAGGCAAAGCCTTGCCGAGGGCGTTCCGCATAATGTACTGAACGCGAAATATCATGAGCGTGAGGCGCAGATAATCGCCGAGGCCGGTCGCCTTGGTGCAGTGACAATTGCCACTAATATGGCTGGTCGAGGTGTGGATATTATTTTGGGCGGCAAACCTGAAGGGTCAACAGCCAACCGGAATCCAGAGGCGGAAAAGGTTGTAGCTCTTGGGGGATTGGCGATAATAGGCAGTGAACGACATGAAAGCCGCAGGATTGACAATCAGCTCCGCGGTCGCTCAGGGCGCCAGGGAGATCCCGGATGCTCAAGGTTTTACTGCTCGCTTGAAGACGAACTGTGGCGTGTTTTCGGCGATAAATCAAAGAGCGTGCTTCTAAATTCGTGGCAGGAAGACGAGCCGATTGATTGGAAGCCGCTCTCAAAAATGATAGAACTTACGCAAAAGCGAATGGAGTCATATCATTTCAGTATCCGAAAACACGTGCTACAGTATGATGATGTCATGAATGTCCAGCGTGAGGTCATTTACAGTCAGCGGAGAAAGATCCTCGAGGGAGTTAATCTGAAGCCTACAATCATCGAATATCTGCACTCAACAATTGGCAACGCAGTTAATATGTACTGTCCTGAAGGGGTACATCCAAGCGAATGGGACACGGATACCTTGTTTGAGGTGCTGGACGAGATATTCCCACTTTCGGTATATGCAAGGCCAGCTGACTTAAAGGGCAAAAAGCGTGATGAGCTAGAGGAGTTCCTTAATGCAGTAGGCGATAGAACATATGAGGATAGAGAACAACTTCTCGGTGCTGAAGTTATGCGCGACCTTGAGCGACAGATTGCTCTGCGCGCGATAAACAATAAGTGGATAGATCACTTGGATGCAATGGACTATCTGGAAGAGGGCATCGGCATGAGAGGATACGCAGGCATTGACCCGGTCATTGCCTTTAAGAAGGAAGCTTATGAAATGTTCCAGCAGATGCTCGAGAGCATCCAGGATGAGATACTCCGCATGGTATTTCGTGTGCAGGTCAAGGTTGTGCAAGAACCATATAGAAATCCATTCCGCAACATAACCATGTATGGTGGTGAATACGTTCCAGCCATGGATGTTGCGGAAGAAAGGAATAATGGCAGGTCCTCTGCACAAAGCACAATTCAGCGGAAGCATAAGGTTGGTAGAAACGATCCTTGCCCGTGTGGAAGCGGAAAAAAATATAAGAAATGTTGTTTAGGGAAAGAGGGATAGAACAACGACACTATGGTAATTGAGATTCAAAAGGAAGTTGATGCTCTAAAAGAGCAGATTGATGAACTCAGGAGGCATCTTTGAACTTGCTGACAGGCAAGATGAGATAAGAAGACTCGAAGCACAAACTGCTGAGGCAGGGTTCTGGGACGACCAGGAAAAGGCCCAGCAGGTATTGAAGAAAATTGCGCGTCTAAAGCAAGCGGTTGAGCCGTGGCTAGTATTAGATAAGAGAATTGAGGATCTCCAGGCATTTATAGAATTAGCGGCTGAGGAACAAGACGACAGCGAAGAACTGCTGAAGGAAATAAACGCAGAGCTCGAAATAATACGCAGTCAATTCTCTGAGCTTGAACTGACAACCTTCCTCAGTGGTGAACACGACGCAAGCGATGCCATTATGGAGATAAACGCTGGCGCAGGCGGAACTGAGTCTTGTGATTGGGTTGAGATGCTTCTTCGCATGTACCTGCGTTGGGCCGAGCGGAAAGGATACACTTCAGAAATTGTAGATTCAGTAGAGGGTGAAGTTGCCGGACTGAAGAATGTCACCGTTATTATTAGTGGTTTGAATGCCTACGGTTACTTGAAGGCTGAAAAGGGCGTACACCGCCTTGTCCGCATATCGCCATTTGATGCGAACAAGCGGCGACATACTTCTTTTGCTTCGGTGGATGTTATTCCCAAGATTGATGAAAATATCGAAGTTGAGATCAATCCGGATGACATTCGAATTGACACATTTCGAGCTAGCAGCGCTGGAGGACAGCACGTCAACAAGACAGATTCGGCAGTGCGTATAACACATATACCTACAGGTATTGTCGTAACTTGCCAAAATGAACGCTCACAGCATCAGAACCGCGAAATGGCAATGAACATATTAAAGGCTCGACTCCTTGATTTGGAGCGCCAGGAGACCGAAAAAAAACTGGCTCAACTCAGGGGTGAATTGCGTTCCATTGAGTGGGGCAATCAAATTCGCTCGTACGTTTTCCAGCCATATCAAATGGTCAAGGACCATAGAACCGGCGTTGAAACAGCGAATATTAACGCTGTTATGGATGGGGAAATCGATTTGTTTATTCGAGCTGGGTTGAGGTGGCTTGCTTCCAGTGAAAATTAAAATTGCTAGTTGCCGCCTGGGTTCTTATTACAACATGCGCTCTATAATTATTACGGGTGTTATGGTTATACTAATTTTGACAACTCCATTATCAGCCGCTATCGATTCTCGATTTCCCCTTAGTTCTGTTAATTGTCAGATAGAAGAAACCGAACTCGGGGACCTTGTGTCTGATGCCCTCAAAGATGTAATGAATGTGCAAGTTGCCTTTTTTCCTGCCGGTGCCCTTCGAGAAATTACCATTCCCAAGGGAAAAGTTGAACCTAGACAAGTAATTGAATGTCTTCATTATCCTAATGACCGCCTAGCAGTTTTGGAGCTTACAGGCGAGGAAGTTGTAAATGCATTGGAAAGAAGCGTTTCGGTGTTTCCTAGAAAAAACCTTGGCTTCTTGCAGGTCGGCGGCCTTAGTTTTACTTTCGCTCCTAATTCCCCTAAGGATTATCGAGTTTTGGATGTGAAAATTGGTGGTTATGCCATCGATTTGAAAAAGAAGTATACCGTTGCTACTACTGAGCCTTTAGCCAAAGGTGGTTATGGGTATTTTACAATCTGGGGTAGTGCTAATATAAAGGAAATTAGCAAAATTACCACAAAAGAAGCAGTAGAGAAATTTTTAGGAAAGATGCAAACTGTTGACTATTCCAAAAAAGACCGTATTAGAGCCATGAAAGCACAGTAAAATCGATGAGGAAATCGTATTCCGTTCATCTTAATCTTCTCCTGCTAGCCTTCTCGCTAATTGCAGTAGGAATTACTGGTTGTTCAGCTCAGAGCACAGCTTTTCAATTTGATGCAGACAGAGCATTTTCCTACTTGAAAAGGCAGTGTGATTTCGGTCCTAGGCCTGTTGGCTCTCAAACACACGATAAAGTAAAAGTTTATCTGCTAGAAGAACTCAAAAAGAGTGCAGATTTGGTTCAAACCCAAGACTTTGAACATACTCGCTCAGCGAAAACTTATAAGCTTTCAAATATCATCGCTCGCTTTGGAAAGCAAGATCGTCCAGCAGTCCTACTTTGCGCCCACTGGGATACTCGCCCCACTGCCGACCAGGAGATTGAACCTGCTCAACGAAATAAACCAATTCTAGGAGCAAATGATGGGGCATCTGGAGTTGCAGTTCTCCTCGAATTAGCTAGGCTTTTTGCTAAAAAGCCTCCTCCAATCCCAGTGATGATTGTACTTTTTGATGGCGAGGACTTTGGTCCTACTTCTGAGCATATGTTTCTAGGTTCGCGCTATTTTGCAAAAAATGTTCAGAAAACAACAATACGCTATGGTATATTGCTTGATATGGTTGGGGATAAGGAATTAACAATTTACCGTGAGAGAAACTCCAATGAGCGAGCCAGGTGGGTGGTTGATAAAGTTTGGTCAACAGCTTATAAACTCAGTTTTAATAAAGTATTCTTCAACCAAGTAAAGTATAGCATACTAGATGACCACATTCCTTTAATTGATGCGGGCATACCTTGTATAGACGTAATAGACTTTGATTATGCTTATTGGCATACACTGCAGGATACAGTAGATAAGTGCAGTCCTGATTCGCTAAGAATTGTTGGTGAAACAATCGCCTCTGTTGTATATTCTGAGCCTCCAGACTAGGAGACAGGTCATTCTCTTTAGCTTGAATGTACGGAGGTAGGAGGTATGCTAGTTTTGGTGCGCTTGGTTTTTATTATTCTTGTGACTCAAGTTTTCACTTGCTTGCGTATTTCCGCTGAAGAGGTACGGATTATTACTATTCAAGATGCGATTAGGCTGGCGATGTCGCAGAATCCTAAAGTAAGAGCCGCACAAAATGAACTAGAAGCCGCCAGGTGGCGTATTGATATAGCTAAATCGGCGAAATATCCCCGAGTTTTGATGAGCGCTAAGTATCTTCATACTGATGCCCTTGGAACTTTTACAATTCCGTCGCTTGGTCCCAGTATTCCGCCTAGAACTATTTCCATTGGAGTTGCAGACAACACAGTTGGTATTCTTCGCGTCCAGCAAGCACTTTATACAGCAGGGCGTATACCAGCCCAAATAAAACGAGCTGTTGCATTATATGATGTTGCTTTGGGTAGACTTACAACCATTCAGGCACAAATTGTTCTCGAAGCAAAGGAAGCATATTACAATGTTCTATTAGGTGAAAGTTTAGTTCGCAGTGCAGAACAAAACCTTGTAGCTGCTAGACAACACCTTGAAGTTGCTACTGCCAAATTCGAAGCTGGCACAGCACCAAGATTTGATGTCATCAGAGCCAAAACACAGGTTTCAGAAGCTGAACAGAATCTTACCCAAGCGAGAAATCAGGCTCAACTCGCAAGGATTACGTTGAATAAAGTCCTAGGAGTCCCACTGAATCAAGTTTTTAACCTGTCTGAACCCAAACCGCCCTCCCCTCCAGCCAAAGATATATCGTTGCTAATTGAAATTGCATTATCACAGAGGCCTGAGGTTCTTGTAGCAAAAGCCCAAATTGCGGCTGCCGAAGCTGGAGTTCTAGCAGCTAAAGCAGATGAGCGTCCACAGCTTGGACTGGATGCTGACTATCAGGTGGTATCCAATGAAAACCCGGGTCAGGCAAGCGGTTTTACTTTGACTGCAGTTTTAACTAAAGAGATATTTGATGGTGGTCGAATCAAAGCAGCAATTTCAGAGGCAAAAGCTGTGCTTGAGGAGGCACGTTCACGATTTGAGCAGACAAAATTTGAAGTTGAGCTGGAGGTAAGGCAGTCGTATTTAAAGCTTGTAACAGCGCAAAAAACTCTTGAGACTGCCAAAGCGCGACTTGCTCAAGCAGAGGAAGCATATGAAATTGCGCAGGTAAGGTACGATGCAGGTGTGGGCACTGCCGTAGAAATTGCTGATGCACTAGCTGCATTGGCGGCGGCGCGAACTAACCTTGACCAAGCGAATTATGACTACAACATCGCATATGCAAAATTACAAAAGGCGCTCGGAAATCCTTCGGGTACATAAGACATTGAATAGCAAAATGCGGGTGCACAACACACCCGCATTTTTAAGTATTAACAATACTGGAGGTGCGGCGTATGAGTCAATTAAGATTAATCGGAATCGCCGCCTATGAGTCCATTTGTATTTTACCCGTCCTCCATAAGTATAAACGACTAACCTTAACTAAAAGTTTCGCACTTTTAGCGAATTTTGTCAAGTAAAATTTTACCAACCAAGTGCCTGTTTTTTATATTTTATATGCCTTAGAATGGGTAAATACTTATACAAGTCTAGGCAAAATTTGCCTTCCTGCAGACAGAGAAAGCGTTGACAACGGAAAGGCAGCATGTTAAGCTTGGCAGCGTTAAGAGCGATCTAAAACTTTTCCTTCTTTGAGAAAGAGCAGCAGGCATATGAATATTTGCATAATTGGAACAGGTTATGTTGGTCTAGTTACCGGGGCTGTTTTCGCGGACCTCGGTAATGAGGTAACGTGTGTTGATATTGATGCTGAAAAGATTAAATCACTTCAGCAGGGAATTATGCCAATCTACGAGCCGGGTCTTGAGGAGATGGTTTCTCGCAATGCAGATGATGGCCGTTTGTTCTTTACAACAGATCTTGGCGAGGGAGTATTGGCCGCAGATGTTGTCTTTATAGCAGTAGGAACACCTTCTGGTCCTAATGGAGAACCAGATATAACCCAAGTAATTGAGGCAGCGAAGGGCATATCACAGTATATCCAAAGGTATAAGGTGATAGTTAATAAGAGTACTGTTCCAATTGGTACTGGAAATCTTGTTAAAGAAGTCATTGAACAGAACCAACGTTCCAGAGTAGACTTCGATGTCGTATCGAACCCGGAGTTCTTAAGAGAGGGTTCGGCAATCTACGACACCTTAAATCCAGATCGTATTATTATTGGAGCACCATCCCAGACTTCCGCTATGAAACTAATTGAGCTATACGCCCCTCTTGAGCGTCCTATGTTAATAACTGACGTAACCAGCGCAGAGATTATCAAATATGTTTCGAATGCATTCCTTGCAGCGAAAATTTCCTTTATTAATTTAGTTGCAGAGTTGTGCGAAGTAGCTGGTGGGGACGTTGTTCAAGTGGCAAAGGGGATGGGTTTTGACAAGCGTATCGGAGAGCATTTTTTGCAAGCCGGACTTGGCTTTGGCGGTTCATGTTTTGGTAAGGACCTCAAAGCGCTCATTCATACATCTGAGAAACTTGGGTGCAATGCTGACCTTTTCAAATGGGTGCTTAGCGTCAACGATGCCCAACCTTTGCGTTTCGTAAATAAAATCAAAGATGTTTTAGGAGGGTTGGAAGACAAAACAATAGGAATTTTAGGCGTTGCATTTAAACCAAATACCGATGATATGCGCGACGCAAGGTCAATTGAGGTAATCAACAAACTTCTAGCCGAAGGAGCTAATGTTCAAGTATATGACCCTGTAGCAATGGAAAATTGCCGGCGGATTATACCAAACATTACTTATTGTGACAATGCTTACGCAGTAGCGGTAGGCGCAGATGCGGTTTTATTGGTAACAGAGTGGAACGAATTCCGCTTCTTGAACTTAGATAAAATACGGCAGTCAATGAAGCGACCAGTTTTCTTCGATGGCCGCAACCTCTATGATCCTCAACGCATGCAAAAGCTTGGGTTCGAATATTATTGCATAGGACGGGCTTCCAACTGCAGACGTCCTATATAATTTTGACGGCGCCTTAAGTAGTACCCTAAGAAATCCGATAATACCATTGAAAGATAAGTTCTAAATCGAGATGCTTAGAGCGGAGGCCCTTTACTCGTGAAAGTAAAAACATCAACCTCAGTGAGCGAATTCTACAACCGAGGAATTGCTTTATTTGACCATGGCCTTTATGCCGAGGCAATAAGCGAATTTCAGAGGGTTTTGGACTCCGATTGTGATAAAAACTTACCTGAGCGGAAGCTTGCTGCTTGGTACATGGGTGAGGCATATGCAAATTTAGGAATAGCTCAAGCGAAGATGAACGCTTATGCCCAAGCAGAGGAGTCATTAAAGTTCGCTTTAATGCTACACCCCGAATATCCCGATTTGCATTTTCAACTAGCTTTGATTTATTACAATCAGGGTCTTTATGATAATGCAGAAGCAGAGCTAACGAAAGCACTTCAAATAAATCCGAAGTATGCTCGAGCAATGTTTTATTTAGGCCTTGCCAGAATTTTAAAGGGGAAACCTGAGGGACTTAATGATATAAAGAGTGCTGTAAGACTTGAACCGGCTTATTGTGATGAAAGGTATCGTGAGGCGCTCGAACTCTACAATCATGGCAAACACAATCAAGCTATCCAGCTGCTTGAGGAAGTTGCAAAAACTGATATAGACGAAATAGAGTACCATCTTGAGAAGGGCCTTGCCCTGATGAATAAGCAAATGTATCTGGAAGCTGCAGATGCTTTCCTTCAAGCAATTTCAATCTGCCCCCAATATGCAGACCTGAGAAACTATCTCGGAATATGTTACCTAAAGCAAGGTTTGGCAGACTTGGCGATTGTGCAGTTCCGGAAGGCACTTGATATCAATCCGCGCTTCATTGGCGCTAGGTTAAATCTCGCAGCTGCCTACGATGCTGTTGGCGATAGGGACCTGTGTATATCAGAGCTTGAAAATGTTCTGGCTATAGACCCTGAAAATCCAGAAGCTGAGCGCCGTATTGCTAAGCTAAAAGGCTGCGCTAAAGCATAAGCCTAAAAGTTACTTTCTGAAGCAACTGCCTCTAAGTAGCCTCTAAACCTCAAGGTATGCTTTCGTTTCAAATCCCCATTTTAGTTCTTTTTGCAATCTTTGCACATAAGTAACAAGGAAATTGGAAACCTTCTATCGTATCCTAATTCCGGATGTATTTTATTCTTTAATAAGTTTATCAAGGAGATGGTATTATGCCTTTAAAGATTGGCATTGTCGGCGTTGGGAATATTGGCAGTATTCATGCTCAATGCTACAAAGATAACCCTAAATGTGAAGTAGTAGCTTGTTGCGACATAATTCCCGAAAGAGCAGATGCGGGCGCCCAAAGATATGGTGGGAAGGCTTTTTACAGCGTAAAGGAAATGCTTGCTAGCGGTATAGAACTTGACGCTTGCTCAATGTGCACAAGGGGAGAGGAAAATGGTGGCGACCATTATGTTCCTACGATGGAACTTCTTGAGGCAGGCATCCCAACTTTAGGTGAAAAACCAATTTCGAACAATATCGAAGAAGGCAAGGAAATGGTCGCCTTAGCAAAAAAGAAGAAAATTCCATATGCAATCAACCTAAACCATCGTTTTACTCCGGCGGCTCTCAGGGCCAAAGAGTGGATTGAGTCTGGCCGTCTAGGAACGCTCTACATGATAAATATGCGCATGTGGATAAATAACCCCGTCGAAACTTCACCCTGGTTTCATTTGAGAGCGCTCCATCCGCACTCATTTGATGTAATGCGATATTTCTGCGGTGATGTAAAAAGCGTTGCGGCATTTCTAAAGAAAGGCGATGGGCGAATTTGCTATTCAAATGCGCAAATTCTAGTCCATTTTGAAAACGGTGTTGTCGGGTGTCTGACTGGGAGTTATGACGCGGGAGGAAGCTATGGATTGGAAAGATGCGAAGTTGTAGGCTCCAAAGGGCGCTTTGTTCTTGAGGATGCTTGCGAGCATCTAACCTTCTATCCGCGCGATAGCATCGAATATGAAACCTACTCCTATCTCGGTGGAATGCGTTCTTTCAGCGAGACCTTCAAGAGCCGCATTTCCAGATGGGTTGATCAGTTGGAGGAAAAAACTCCTTACGATAAAATTGATGGCTCCGGAGAAGATGCCCTGAAAGCTCAACTTATCATCGAAGCGGCCATTAAATCATGGGAGACACACAGTATTGTAGATTTGTAGTTCTTGATTGGAATTAAGGATTTGGAGGAAACACAAACATGATAAAACTGGGCGTTAATTCGGTGCTTTTTGGTAGTTATGATTTTGCAACTGCATGCAAGTACATTAAATCTGCCGGATACGACGGAGTTGAGATTTCAGCAATCAAGGGCATGTGTGAGCACTTGGACCTAGATAATTGGAAAACCCAAGCAAGCGACCTTCGTAAAATCGTAGAGGATAATGGACTCGAGTTTCTTTCAATGGAAGAGGCAGCATTGGATGAAGATCGCTTGATGAAGGCATTTGAAGCGGGGGCGGAAATTGGTATTCCAATTATTAATATAGGACCAGGCGGGAAGTCGGATGTAGAAGAAGATTTCATGCGCCAGACCGACTTAATGGCAAAGATGTCGGAGAAAGCGGAATCTTTTGGAGTAACTTTGTGTGTAAAGGCTCATGTTGGCGCATGTATTTACAACACGCCCACCACTCTCAAAGCAATTGAAAAAATCAAATCACCTGCTTTTGCAATAGATATGGATCCAAGCCATATCTACCGTGCTGGAGAGAATCCTGCAGAGGCACTTCGGTATGTAATTGGGAGCGTTAAACATATTCATATCCGTGATTGCAAAGGACGTGGGCCAAGCCCTGGCTCGCCGAAGGAACAGGCGTGTGGACGTGGAGATATCGACCTAATGGAATATTGCCGAGTAATGGTCGAAGATGGATATTCGGGGCCAGTGTGTCTGGAGGTCATAGGTGCATTAGAAATGTCTCTCCCGGAAGTTTGTATAATTGCGGCAGAAAGCTATGGATATCTAAATGCTTGCTTGAAAGCCTTAGGAGCAAGGTAAAGGCCAGTGCAGAGTTTACATTAAAAACGAACGCTCTATTTCTCTATTGGTATGCTTTCAATTCGACATAGCTTAAGCATAGAAGGCGAAGAGTGATGGTCGCGAGGCCGGTCACGGTTGAGACTAAGTGTTTCCCATCTAAGTTGATAGCGCACACCACGTTCGCCGCTGGAGCCTAAATCATTAGCATATCGAGGTTCTAGCATTCGGGCTGAGTCTTTAGAGGTATCGTTTTTGGGCGTGGATGTGGTGCGGATGTCTTCCAATATGCGAAAATTCTCTTCATCTAGTATCCATTTTCCGTTTCCATATTTAACATGGCTGTAGGACTGGCTTACCCTTCCGTCCTTTTCTGCAACAATTGGGCCTATTCTTATTTCAAAAGGAATTGAGCCAGTGCCTGAGAACTCCCAGCGATATTCCCAAGAACTTGTTTTATATATTTTCCAACCATCTGCTTCACGACGGGCATTATAAACTTGGTTGTATCCATTTTCATCGAATTTAAGATAACTTATAACCAAGCGTTTCTTTGAGTCCAAGCCTATTGCCACACCCCCGTTGATTAAGCCACCCTTAACGGGTACTGGGTCAACTATCTCGGCGGTCGACAAGGTGATTGGTAGTGTAAGGGCCTTGCCATCACTCGTTTCCCAGTGGATTAAATCTTTCGATCTTGCATAAGAGAGGTCATGATTAGATGAGCAGTCCGGTTCATCTCTCCAGACCCATGCGGTGTGGTAGTATCCATCTTCATATAAGCGCAACCCTGTGAAATAAGCATTCATCTTTCCCTCACCTGAAGTTAGGGGAGCATCCATTAGACGTTTCCAGGTTTTTGTCTTGTGATCGTAAATGTTGAAATATTGGTCGCCGTTTCCGGAGCTTCCAAAGCGATAGGTAAATAAGAATTCGCCATGCGGTCCTCTGAAAAATGACGGGTAGGTACATTTTGTTTCGTCTCGCCCAACCATCGAAGGAATTTTTTCGAAGCTGTCAATATCCCCTGGCTTTGTTGTGCGGAAATAAACTAAAGGACTGCAGTGCATATTTGCACATAGGTGTATGCAACCATTGTCATCCATAGCCATTGTTATATAGTTATGGCTATCCCAACCGACGGTCTCGGGAAGTTTTACTAAATGCCATGTCGTCTCAGAATACTTTCGGCAGCCAACAGTCAATTGTCTATCGGGGTTGTAGAAAGCGACATACTGTTTTTCTGGACAGCTTAGCAATGAAAACCCTACAGGATGTCCTGACCATACAGGTGCAATTTCTATACATGTTTCTTTTACTTGTGCGGATTTTCCCGACGCTGTTGAGAAAGCTAATATTAATATCAGTACTGCTTGGATGTAAATAATGCTATTGTTTGAAATCATAGTTAACTCTCCGAAAATTTTTAAGTCTACTTTTTAGGCTCATGCCTATTATTTGCAAGCTGAATTAGTTTCTACTGAATTCCCTTGGCAAAGGACGCACCATTACAGCGGATACCAAATCATTTTTGAATCAGCCATTGATAGTTAAGCAATTACTGGATTATATAATAACAAAATGCTACATGGTTGGCCATCCCCTTCAAGGGTGTTCTGTGAAAAATTACTTTTGAGACGCTATGGTGGATATTTATAACGATGCGTGCAGGAGTTTGGTGCGAAAGAGATTAACTGAAATAAGGTCAAAGTTGCGAGATATACGATTTCGACACAGAAGCTAGCTTCTTATAAAGCACCATAACATTGGAATAGGGATATGATGGAAATTGGAACTGCAATCCTCGGCTTTGCCCACGGACATGTTGGGCTTTATTGCACCCAATGGCTAGATAAGAAAGAAATGGGCATTCGGTTGATAGCTGGATGGGACCATGACTCAGCACGTGCCAATGTATATTGTGCCAATTTTGGATTAGAGCAAGCTAAGGTGGTAGAGGATATTTTGTCACGAAGTGATATTAGCGCAGTCGTGATTGCGGCTGAGACCTCTATGCATGCAGACCTCGTGGAAAAAGCAGCAAATGCAGGCAAGGCTATTGTACTTCAGAAGCCGATTGCTCTCACAATGGAGCAAGCTAATCGAATAGTTGACGCTGTGAGTCAAAATAAGGTGCCATTCACGCTTGCCTGGCAAATGCGCGTAGACCCACACAATTTGAAAGCGAAAAGCCTGCTTGAGAGCGGAGAGTTTGGAAGGGTATTCCAAGTGCGTCGCCGGCATTGCTTAACCACACAATATATGAAGGATTTCGACAAAAGTTGGCATGTCAAGCCTGACTTAAACAGGGATATTTTTGCGGATGACGCGGCCCACCCCATTGATTTTATATATTGGTTGTTCGGTATGCCTATAAGTGTTTATGCGGAATTGGGTACGCTACTCAATCCTAATATTACGAATGACAGCGCTCTAGTTCTTTTCAGATACCCTGATGGCAAGATGGTAGAAGTTTCATGTTCTTTTGTGGCAGTTGCAGGTGAAAATACCCTAGAAATTTTGTGCGAACATGGGATAATAATTGGTAATTATGGCGACGGGCCAAGCAATGCAGTGCGTCCGGAAGGTGCTCCTCAACTCAAATGGTGGCTGGAAAAAGATAGAAGCTGGCATGTAAGTAATCTCCCCGAGATTCGTGGGCAAGGCGAAAGAATAGCAGGATTAGCTTGCCCTATTGCAGAATTCCTTCACGGAAAGCGCCCACCAATTGCAACTGCCGAAGAAGGACGCGACGTTCTTCGTTTAGTGTTGGCATGCTACGAATCGGCTGAGCAGGGAGCAAAGATAAAATTGGATGATTAAGGGCGGTTTTCTGATTATAAATGAAATTAACTAAGAGGAATAACCATGAACTTTATTAATGCTAAAGTACTCGTCGACAGAGCAAGAGACGAAGGGTACGCAGTTCCTGCTTTCAACACAAATGGTGGAACCTATGAGATTACTCGCGCTGCAATCGAAGTAGCAGATGAACTTCGGTCGCCCCTAATCTTACAAACCTACGAGCCAAACCTTGAATATCGAGGCATAAAGTATTGCGTGCTCCAAGCCAAGCATCTTGCAAAGACGTCAAACATTCCAATTGCTTTGCATCTCGACCATGGTTCAAGCCTATCCTCGATACTCCGTGCAGTTAGTGCTGGATATACGTCGGTTATGATTGATTATTCACACTTACCGCTTGAGCAAAATATTAAGCTAACAAGAGGAGTTGTGCAAGCTGTGAAGCCGATGGGGATTTCGGTAGAAGCGGAAGTTGGTCATGTTACAGGCGGTGTTCATTCGAATGGCTGTCAAGGGGTACCTATTACAGACCCCGAAGAAGCTGTATGCCTAGTAGAAGAGACGGGCATTGATATGCTTGCGATTGCAGATGGGACAAAGCATGGCGTTTTTGATCTTCAAGACCAGATTGATTTTGATCTTGTTCGAAAGTTGCGCCAGGTAGTGCCCGTTCCTCTTGTCCAACATGGTACGTGTGGCATCCCTATTGAATTAATAAGCGAATTGGTAAAAGCTGGCATATCGAAAATAAACTTTGGTGAGCCATTTCGCGCGAATTATATCAAATATTTTAAGGAATTTGCTGCAACTCTTGACCATAAAGATCATCCGTGGAAAATTATGCGCGCTATTAAAGATAGGCTCAAGGAAGATATGAAAGAGATTATTCGGGCCCTAGGCGCAGAGGGTAAAGCAGACTAGACCTGAACTTTCAGGACAGTCGTTAATTTCAAAGACATGGTGGGTTTTAGCTACATTCCACACAGGTCATCGCTGCGTCAGGCAGGCAAATAATGGTATCTGATGGTTTTATATGGCTAATGATTTCATCAGGCGCGGCAAGTGGTTTCAATCGATAAGTCTTAACTTGCTGAGGCGGCAGGGCGCTATAGAGAAAAACTTCTACACCCTTTATATCGCGAACGTATTGGTATGCTTTATGAGCACCCATAACAAATTTCTTCTTGATTCGGGAAATGATTTCTTCTGCTGAAGTGGCTTCTCGCATCCATTCATCGAAAAGATCGTTTCCATGGCCCTCACGGCATTCTGCAAGAATAAATATCTTTCCTCCATCTTTTACCAGCTTCCTGGATGCTTGAAGTGCTTTTTGAGACTGGTAAAGGTCGATATCCCTTGGATAGCCACCTTGTGAAGCGATTACAACATCTGCCCGACATGGAACTCTCATTTTGTACATACGGTCTACTAAAGCTGCGCCTGCTCTATGAGCAGAAATCATATCGCCAGCAAAAGCTCCAACAATTTCCTTTTTGGAATTTTGGACCACATTCAAAATGAAGTCTACCCCTGCCATGCGGCCGACTTCATCGATTTCCATACGTACTGGGTTGCCTTCGATTCGTCCCATACCAGTTCCAGGAATTTCCAAGTTTGAGTGGTTTACTTCAATCGCTTCACGGTTACCCAAACCGGGGAAGACGCTTTTTGCGCCGCCGCCATACCCGCAGAATTGATGGTAATCTACATCACCGGTAAGAACCTTAAGTTCGGCTTCCATAAACTTTTTGTTAACTGAAATTCGCGTGCCTAATGATGTTACGCCAAGTGCGGATAATCCTAATGGATCGTCAGGCTGGTTGTTTTGTACCTGTACTCGCCCTTTGTATGGACCCACCCATTTATCGAACTCTTCTTTGGTCATGGGCCGGTGGAGTCCCGTTGCAGCAATAACGCAAATGCGTTCCTCAGGAATGCCTGCCGTGACCAAAGTGTCTAACACGGGCGTAAGGACAAGCGGGTAAGGTACGGGACGCGAGACGTCATCAACAACAACAGCGGCAGACTTCTTTCCAACAGCAAGGGATTTGAGGGTTGGCGAATCAATTGGATTTTGCAGGGCGCGCTTAATTTCAAAGACTGGATCCTCAACGCCATCAAGATCATGCGCACGGCAAATAGCTATAATCTGTTCGTCTGGCAATTCTAATGTAATATGCCCCTGTCCATACTTAAAATCAACTTGCATAGAAAAACGCCTAATATATATTGCATATGAAAGAGCTGGGCTTTATTGGTTTCTTTCAACTGAACGTGTAGGCGCCAAGTAAATACAGTTATTTGGCGACCGATAGATCATTTAAGTCGAAACCAAAAATTAAAAGGATGCTTATGATTGCAACAACTGCAGTTGTGATTAATCCGATTAGAAATCCTTTAAAGCCAAGTTTTTTCATGCTTGCCAAGTTAGTTGTTAAACCAATTCCTGCCATGGCAATTGTGATTAGCCACATGCTTAGCTTTTCAAAAACCTGAAAAAGCGGCCATAATGCCTCCGGCTCTCTTGCTGACCCAACTAATCCAAAGCTAGCAAGGCTAGTTCGCAATAGTGCCATCAATACAAATCCAAGTACGAACATGGGAAAGAGTTCTTTGTAGTTGAGTTTAACTTTGCTTTGTCGAACGCGCTGGCTGCGGAACAAATAGCCAAAAAGTATTACTATTGGGGCAATAAACAAGTTGCGTACCATCTTAACCGTTGTAGCAACTTCGCCCGATACGTTGCTATGCATAATTCCTGCTGCAACCACTTGAGGTGTATTGTGGATTGTGGTTCCTGCCCAGATACCAAAACCAACATCTGATAAACCAATCAACCCACAGATTGCTGGGTAAATAAACATTGCCAAAACACCAAGGATTGTAATGGTTCCAACGGCAAATGCAACATCTGAATCTTCGGCTTCGATAGCTGGAGCTGTGGCGGCAATTGCGCTTCCTCCACAAATTGTACATCCAACAGCAATTAATGCACCGAGCTTCTGCCGAATTCTCATAAATTTCCCAAGCCACATGGACAGCGAAAGTGCTGCGCCAATAACAATAACTACCAAACCCGCAGAAAGCCCACCCAGCTTTACCACGTCAAAGAAATTTAACCTTGAGCCCATAAAAACTATTCCAAGCGCCAGCACTCCCTTAAGGCAGTACTTTGCACCAGGCTCGATTGTCTTTGGAAGCTTTATGAGGTTGTTTACTAGAAAACCGATGATGATTGCTATGAGCACGCTCTCAATTGGATGCTGTGGGTGCTGAAGATCCTTACCGGGCATAGTAAATGGCGGAAATGGCAGTTGATTTATAAAATAGGCTGCCACTGCAATAACAGTAGCTAATCCTAGCCCTGGGAATAATTTTTTGTTCATAAAAGCTCCTCTCTTTTTATATTTCATTTAGCTGTTGAACAGTAAATTGTAAGTAATATTTTAATTCCAGTACTTAGGGTTTGCACAGTATGCTCTCTTTAAAGTGTCGCCACGCAAACCCTGGCGAAGAGCTTCGAGTGCCAAAATTTCTTCTGGTGGAACATTGCCAAGATTGACGTTGCAGCCAAACCTTAATATTAGATGTTGTTGCTGGTTCTTGAGCGGCGCTTCCCACACTAGGTCGCTTGGGTCCTTAACTCCGGCTATAATAGCGTCTATTTCATCCTCTTTGACCTTGCCGTCCTTATCAAATATTCCTACGCCTTTGCCGGCTTCGCGCGCTTCCACAATAACTTTAAATACGCCTAGCTCTAAATCATTTGCGATTTCCTCATGCATCAATTCGGTAGCAATCTTTTCGCCTGGGTCCTTTTTGCCAACCTCACTAATTACTTTGAAACCTGAGTCCAATGCGCGTTTGATAACATCCCTACGCATTTCAGGAGATACCTCTATCGTTCCATCGCTGACTTCGATCATTGTAAATCCTAATTCTTTTGCTCGCTTTAAGTATTCTGGTACACGTCGTTGCCAAATTGCTACTTCTAGGAAAGTCCCCCCTGGCATGACATCAACGCCAGCCGCACGTATGATCTCATTTTTTCGGCGAAGTATATCGGCATCATAAAATGCCGATGTCCCAAAAGTTAGCTTGATGTCGTCAATCCATTCGCTCGCAAGTTCCATTAGATCTTCGGTTTGCCTTATTCCAAGGCATTTATCAATAACCATTGTGAATCCTGTGGTTCGTGGCTTGCGTGACCTGCCTTGTATTGGTGCTTCACAGATGTTCTCCCAAGCGTTTGCCATTTTTCTAGATTCCTTTCATGCAGTTTTTTGGCCCCGTAAGTACAGACCGGGCATCAGTTATTCGATTCATGAATTCGTCTATGAATGCGAGACGAGCAGCCGCAAGATTGGGTGAATCAAAGCTAGGTATTGGCAATTCGTCGTATAAAAGCAATGTAGAGCTGATTTTCTCAGTAAGATTATCAAATAGCCGGCGTCGAAGCTCCCTACCCTTTGGAATTTGAGCAATCTCAGGGTCTCCTCTACCCATCTCGACCTTTGGAAAAACAACGGATATGTTCGGGTTCACGAGATAGTCTTGTTCCACTGCGACAGGAGTCAAGTCAACTGCGAACTTATGACCCCATACGTCTTTTGTGTCTGGTATCTTGATGTTCAAAGGTTCTATGGCATCTGGGAAGTCAATCGTGAGGTTGCCCACACGAATGTTGTCGTATAATGCTCCTTTATGTATAATCAGGTTTTGGTTCTTAATTTCACAATGCGCCATTTCGACAGTAAGAACTTTCCATCCCTTTTCGATTGCCGAAAGGATAAACACTGTTTTCCCACTTGCTGCCGGGCCAACAAACATAACCAAGCGGCCATCCTTAAATATCGCGCTTGCATGGAAGCTAAAAACACCCTTTTTTTCTAGGACTACCAGTAAATACTTGAAAAACAAACCAATATTTCCAAATAGGGAGTACCGATTGTCACTGCATAACTTTTCTGCTTTGGTAAAGTCCCCAATTAATATTAAACGCCTGCCATTTTTTTCAAATTGAAAAGAAATTGCGCGCTCGGCCACGTCATAGACCCAGAATTCTGCATCCACGTTTTCATATGGGACCTTTTCAATTCGCCAAACATCCGTAAGAAGCGATTGTAAAATCATTGCCTCAAAGTATTGAGGATCTGTAATTAAAAACTTGTTATTCGAAGCCAGCCCAATAGTAGCTCCACATATCCGAACGCCTCGTTTAAAAGACAATTGGTCAAGGGTAAGCTGGTCGTTCATTTCCCGCTTCTAATGTATACGCTTGACATCTAACACAATATTGTATAACATAATATAGTTTTTTATGTCAAGGGCAAAGGAGGCAGCAAATGAAGCTTTTCATTGATACAGCAAAGGTGGAAGAGATAAGGGAGGCACAATCTTGGGGGATTCTTGATGGCGTTACAACAAATCCATCACACATAGCGGCAACCGGGCGGCCGTTTCTTGAAGTCGTTAATGAAATATGCTCGATTGTTGACGGCCCAATTAGCGTAGAGGTTGGCAGCACTACAACTCCGGAGATTGTTGAAGAAGCAAGACGCATCGCAGCAATGCACAAGAACATCGTTGTGAAAATTCCTGTAACTAGAGACGGCATAAAGGCGATGAAAATACTTGCGCCTGAAGGCATTAAGATAAATGCAACACTAAACTTTAGTGCAGTCCAAGCCCTTTTGGCTGCGAAAGTAGGTGCTGCATATATTAGCCCATTCGTCGGGAGACTTGACGACGCTGGCCATGATGGCATGGAACTTGTTGAGGAAATAAAAACAATATACGACAACTACGGCTTCAAAACGGAAATAATAGTCGCTGCCGTCAGGAATCCGCTTCATGTACTGAGAGCCGCTTTAATTGGAGCTCATATTACCACAATGCGCTTTGAAATAATGAAGGCACTATTTGAGCACCCAATGACTGATGTTGGATTAGCGAAATTTCTTGACGACTGGGCAAAAGTACCGAAATAAATTGTCTAATTAGACTCAAAGCGAGGGATTCCTTTTATGAAAATGATAATTGGCGGCGAGTGGGTTGAAACAAATGAGAGCATCGAAGTAATTAATCCATTCGATGGTTCTGTTATTGACACAGTTCCCAGTGCCGATGCATCGGAAGTTGAGACGGCACTTCAGCGCGCTGTAGTCGGAGCAAAAGAGATGAGCAAGCTTTCAGCTCGAGAGCGGTCGGAAATTTTGTCGCGCGCTGCTGAACTGCTTCAGGATAGGCTAGAAGAATTTGCAGTTATAATAGCAAAGGAAGTAGGCAAAACCATAAAGGAAGCCCGAACAGAAGTTATGCGAGCTTGCCTAACTATAAAGACCGCATCCGAGGAAGCAAAAAGAATCCATGGAGAAACAGTACCCTTCGACGGAATGGCTGGCGCAGAATCAAAGTTCGGATTCTACATTCGCGTGCCTGTTGGTGTTGTTCTCGCCATCACGCCTTTTAATGTGCCGCTTAATTTGGCGTGCCATAAGGTTGCGCCAGCTATTGCCGCGGGAAATGCGGTAATCCTAAAGCCTGCGACTGCTACTCCATTAGCAGATATAATGCTTGGGCAGCTTCTCTTGGATGCTGGTTTGCCACCAAATGCGATTAGTGTTATCACGGGGCGAGGACCTAGTATTGGAAACCTGCTCGTTTCGGATTCGAGAGTAAGGTTGATCTCATTTACTGGTAGCCCTGAGGTAGGCGAGGCTATTACCAAGATAGCTGGGCTCAAGAAGATTGCAATGGAGTTAGGATCGAATTCATGTGCTATTGTGATGGACGATGCGGATCTTGATGAGGCTGCACGGAGAGTCCGAATAGGTGGCTATGCAGTTGCCGGCCAGGTTTGTATCTCAGTGCAGAGAGTGATTGTGCACGAAAAAGTATATAATGTTTTTCTAGAAAAGCTTGTCCCACTCGTCGCAGGCATTAAGGTAGGCAATCAACTAGATTCTGAAACTGATATGGGGCCAATGATTGACGATAAAGCTGCTATTCGGGTTGAAAGCTGGATAAGAGAGGCAATTGCGGGCGGTGCTAAAAGCCTTCTTCCAATAAAAAGGGATGGGGCAATTTTGTTCCCGACAGTTCTTACCGATGTCGCGCTGGATATGAAGGTTTGGTCGGAGGAAGTTTTTGGCCCTTTAGTTGCTGTGATAAAGTGCAACAATTTTGACCATGTGATTGAGCTAGCGAATACCTCTAAATACGGTTTGCAAGCTGGAATATTTACAAGAAACTTAGAATTTGCTCTTAGAGCCGCCCGGGAGATTGAAGTTGGAGGCGTAATAATAAACGACGTACCGACTTTTAGGATAGACCCAATGCCCTATGGCGGAGTAAAACTTAGTGGGTTCGGAAGGGAAGGTCCAAAATACGCGATTGAGGAAATGACAGAGCTGAGATTAATCGCATTCCAAATGTAGTTCTTAGTAAAAGAAAGGAAGTTGATGTGGAAGACATTATAATTTATACACTAGTTGCTGTGATAGTTTACTTGACGCACGTTCAGGAAGGAATCACAGGCTTTGGATGTACTGTTCTTGCTTTGCCATTTATAACCTTGCTTCTTGGGCTTCAAACCGCGGTACCAATGCTAGTAATAAACGCTTGGGTGCTGACGGTGTACATAACATGGGAGTCTCGCCGGAAAATTGTTTGGAATGAATATGCACGAATTTTTATCCTTGCCGCATTGGGATTGCCAATTGGAATGTGGATGTCTTCTAGGCTTCCTGAGAACATACTTAAGTTTATACTTGCGGGGTTTATGATATTGGTTGGCATACATGGTTTGTGGAAGCAAACTGCAAAGCAACGAAATAATCAGACGGTAAACCCTACAATTAGGTTTCTCTCGAGCCTCTTGCTTCCGATAGGCGGATTAATCCATGGGGCATTTGGTTCAGGGGGCCCGCTTGCCGTCATATATGCAACGCAAACACTTACAGATAAGACTGCATTCAGAGGTACTCTATGCGCCGTCTGGGTCACGTTAAACACAATAATTGTGAGCAGATGGATTGTTACGAAAAGCTTGGATGCACATATTCTCAAGGTTGCTGCATTTGCCTTGCCTTTCACAGTAATCGGCATGATTATGGGAAATCACTGGCATTACAGAATGGATGAAATCCTGTTTAGAAAGCTCGTATATACTGTCCTCGTGCTAGCAGGAATAACACTGGCTTTGTCAGTTATTGTATAGCCATATAAATTATTTTCGAATCGCAGGTATATTAGGAGAAAGACTTTCAAAATCAATGAAAAAGCACACACACGCAGTAAGTAATACTTTGCAGAGGCAGCAGAAGGCGGCCAGGCGCACAAATGTGAGTCTTCTGCGATATATTCTCGACCATCCAAATGCTACATCACGGGGTGCATCTGAGGATTTAGGAATGAGTTTTCCAAACGTTTGTCGCCTCGTGGCAGAATTCAAGAATGCGGGGTTATTGATTGAAAAAGAGCGACAGCAAACCGGGCGTCGCGGACCTTGGTCAAGGGCTGTTGCCCTTCGCGGTAATTTAGGTTGTAGCGTTGGGGTAGACCTGGAAGCTACTCATATCCGCGGTGTGGTTCTCGATTTTTCTAACGAGATAACGGATGTCCTAAGAAAGCCAATAAACCCTTCAGATGGACCTGATGAAATAGTTGCAGCTGTAGCTGAAGTTGCTTTTGAATTGATAAGGGTTGCAAGGGACAGGGGAATTGACGTACATGTTATAGGATTGGGACTTCCTGGGCCTGTTATTGACAAAGATGCCGGACGTGTAAGAACCCACCTTCAGTTTGGCTATGGAACGCTCGAACTTGTGCCAGCAGTTAAAGAGAAATGTGGTGTGCATACTGTTGCAACAGCAAACACATTTTGTTTCGCTGTTGGTCACCATCGAATGAATGCCCCGCGCAAAAAAGGAATCGAGATGACCATCCTTAATAGATTTGGGATAGCTGCTACAATTGTCTGGGATGGCAAGCTCTACACTGGTGCTTCCCACTACGCTGGTGACATTGGATTGCTACCGTGTGGTACTGTTTCGCCCACGAGGCCACTCAAAGAGGTATGTACGGGCGCCTCGCTTATTAGGTTTGCTCGGGAGCGTGGTGACCAAAGAGCGTTCCAGGAATTGGTTTCAGACCCAACCAAGAAGCCTGTGTGTGATTGGTTGGAAGATGCAATTCCGGCTTTCGTTCAGGCAATTCACCTGGCAATCATGTTATATAACCCTAACTACGTGCTAATCGAGGGGATTTTTAACCGGATGCCTGCGGAGATTCTTGAAAGAATTGTGACGTCGGTAAGAGAAGAGGTAATTCGGACGGGGAATATGACTCCGGAAATCAGGTTTTTCGAGGGTGATGACCTAATGGGTGCTCGTGGCGCTGCCATGCTTGCTCGTGATACCGTTGCCGATGAAATTCTTGAAGGAATAGTCAGCGCTTACGAATCCTGAGGATTGACACGCTCCTAGCTAAAAGGTATGTCCAACGAGCTTTAGAATGAGGTCAGCTTGTATCTTTTCGTTTTTTTAACGTGCTAGCGTGTTTTTGTAAAGAGGGTCGTTTTCGATTACAATTTTTGTTATTTCGCGTTGAATCCCGGCTCCCCGTGATGTATCGTCTGGATATACGCGATTGGTCAGAATAATTATAAATGTCCCCGCCAGCTGGTCAATTCGAATCCAGGTGCCGGTATAACCAGAATGGCTCAAAACCGCCTTGTCTGGGACCTGGTTTAATGACGTCGCATATGGATATGAACGGCTTAAGCCCCACCCCAAGCCGAAAACACGTCCGACTTTTTCTGGGACTTGATTTGTTCCTAGAAGCCTAATTGTCGACGAAGTTAGTATCTGCTTGCCATCCCATTTGCCTCCTGATAAAATCATCTGGCAAAATTTGGAGAGATCATTGGCGCTTGAGAAAAGACCTGCATTTCCGCAGCATCGCCATCCGTCGCTTTCGTAATAATTCGCAAGCGGATCGTGGACAACCCCCTGCCTGAAATTAGGTTTTCCTATGGTTGGTGCTGCAAGCGATTTCTTCTTCTCGCTGAGGTAATACCCTGTGTGTAGCATTCCTAAAGGAACAAATAATCGCCTTCTAAGAAATGTTTCCTGTGACATGCCAGCAACTTCTTCATTAATTCGGGCCAGAGTGATAAAGTTTAGGCAAGAGTATTTCCATCCTTCTCCAGGCTTATATTCTAAAGGAAGTGAGGTAATGCGGCGAATGAGAGCGTCTGATTTAAGTTCACATGGCCTGCGTTCTTCTTCCGTCTTTGCGACATTGGTATATGCTGGAAGCCCAGAAATGTGACACAGAAGATGGCGCACTTTTATATCTTTTTTGTCGTCAGTGTTCCAGGCAGACAAATATTTTGAAACAGGGTCATCGAGGTTGAGCTTTCCATCTTGGAAAAGAAGCATAGTAGCGGTAGCAGTACCAACTGCTTTGCTGACTGAGGCTAAATCATAAATTGTATCAAGAGTTGCTTCAGGTGAGTCGTCGTCGTAGGTTAAATGGCCGTATGCCTTTGCGAAAAGTATTTTGTCTGCGGTTCCAATGACAACGACAACGCTGGGAGTTCTATGTTTTGCAATGGCTTCTTTAGCCAAGATATCAATACGTTGGAATATGTTTGCATCGAACACAGGAGCTGCTAATGCAAAATCCAGTAAGCCCAAAAGAATGACAAGTGAGACTAGAAGTTTATTTTTGCAAGATTCTTTCATTGTTACACCTCTTGCTAGTTGTTTATATTGGGTAAATTTTTGCATTGACAATGTGGTGAAAAATCGTAGTCTAATTTCCTTTTCATTTTAAAAGTGTCTAGGTCCTGCAGGAGATTTCTAGTAAGATAAGAAAGATTTATTTGGCACAATTCAAGGTATTCTGGAGGCTTTTATGTCAAGCAGGAAAGTGCGCATTGGAATTGTTGGCGGCAGATTTGGTTCCACTTTTCAGTTTCATGAACACCCAAATTGCACTGTGGAGGCTGTGAGCGATTTTAATCCAGACCAGCGAAAAGTTCTAATGGAAACGTATAGGTGCAATAAGTCATACGTTACTTTAGATGAAATAATTAAAGATAAAGACGTTGATGCTGTGGCGATATTTACGCCTGCTCCCTTTCATGCTCGCCATTCAATTGCAGCGCTAAAAGCAGGTAAGCATGTATTTTGCGCTGTTCCTGCGGTTATGAATCTCGAAGAAGCTGAAGAACTAAAAGAAACTGTAGAGAAAACAGGCCTTATTTATATGATGGCAGAGACCAGTTACTATCACCAATCCGTGATATCGGCTCGCAAATGGTATAAAGAGGGCAAGTTTGGTGAGATATTCTATACTGAAGCCGAGTACTATCACCCAGGCCTCGATGTCCTCTTTTTTGAGAATGGTCAGCGAACATGGAGATATGGCTTTCCACCAATGCACTATCCTACTCACTGTACATCATATCTTATTGGTGTTACAGGTGAACGCCTTACCAGTGTAACTTGCGTCGGTTGGGGGGACGATTCGCAAGTTTTAAAAGATAACGCATATAATAACCCATTTTGGAATGAGACTGCTTTCTTCAAGACTGACAAAGGACATGCTTTTCGAGTGGCTATCTATTGGAACGCTCCAGTTCGTGGTTGCGAAAGAGGCCAATGGTGTGGAACGAAGATGAGTTTTTATGACCCCCACCCAAATGGGCTTGGACCAGTAATTGTTCGTTTTTCGGAGGAAGTCGAAAAGGATGGAAAAGGAGGCGTTCGGAAACTTCCTCATCTCGAACAATATGAACAAGAAATCTGGTGGAAGACGGATATGCTACCAGAACCGCTGCGTCATCCAAGTGGTCACGATGGTTCACATACGTTCCTCACCCATGAGTTTATAGATGCTATTGTAAACGAGCGCACGCCAGCAATTGGTATTAACGAAGCGCTGGCATATACAGTTCCAGGCATAATTGCTCACAAGTCAGCACTGGAAGGTGGCAGGCAGTTGGAAATACCGCAATTTTAAAGCTAGACCAAATTTATCGAAAATTAGGGCATTATGCTGTGACTATGAAAGACTTACATGAAAGAAAAGCAACATAAATCGTTCAACTTTACAGAAGCTATGGAACAGCTGATAAGACACATTTCTAAAGTGTGTCCTGAATTCAGCCATTTAGATTCGGAACGTATAATTGTTGCGACTTTACAAACGCGCTCCCCCGGCATACATGGAGTGTATGCATCTGTTCAACCTTTGAGATTCAAGGATGGCGAGCGCATGATAAAACGGAGAGGACGAACCTACATTATGCCAGAGGTTCGCCATGGCGGGAAGGAAATACTTTACATTATTTATTTTGCGCTGCCCCGCTTCCTTAATCTGTTGTTTGAAGAAAAGCTGACAACCATATTCCACGAGCTCTACCATATAAGCCCGCAGTTCAATGGCGACTTGCGTCGTTTCCCTGGAAGAAATTATGCACATGGGCATTCGCGAAAGAAATATAATGAGCTTTTACAGCCGTTAATTGCAGAGTATATTTCCAATGCTGAAGCCAGAGAGATGACTGAATTTCTAAGGCAAAATTTCCAAGAGCTTGAAGAAAGATACGGCAAAGTTGTTGGAACAAAGATAAAGCCTCCTAAACCATCGCTTGTTTAAGTTGACAAAGGGGGTACTTGGATGCTAAATTAGGCAACAGATCCCCATTAACTAATTAAAAATGGCGAAGCGTAAATCTCTTTAGCTGTAATTGATGAATCTTTGCGAATTAAGCAATTTTAGTTACTAAATTCATTTGCTGCATTTTGGAAAGGACCTTCTAATGAAAGAAATACTCAAAATCCTTGAGCAGGATGCCCGCCTTGGAGCCGAGGAAATTGCCACAATGACTGGCAAATCGGTTGAAGAAGTTAGGCAGATAATCGAAAGGTGCGAGAGGGAGGGCATAATTCGCCGGTATAAGACAGTAATTGATTGGGAAAAAGTTGGTGAGGAGCGAGTTTATGCCTTCATTGATGTGAAGGTTTCGCCTGAGCGAGGAGTAGGGTTTGACGACATTGCTGAGCGAATATATCGTTTCCCTGAGGTTCATTCGGTTTATTTGGTTTCGGGAACTCACGACCTACGCGTCGTAGTTGGTGGCCACCACATGAAGGAAGTCGCCTTCTTTGTAGCCGAAAAACTTGCCACGATAGACCGAGTGCAATCAACAAGCACGCATTTTCTTTTGAAGAAATACAAGGAAGATGGTGACATCTTCGCACCGCCTGAAGAAGATCATCGCTTAGCGGTTACTCCCTGATTGAAAGGTAAATTTAAGATATGCCAGATATCTCTGCAAAAATGGCTGCGGTTCCTGCTTCGGGCATTCGAAAGTTTTTTGACATCGTCTCTCAAATGGATGATGTCATTTCGTTGGGTGTTGGTGAGCCCGATTTCGTAACGCCTTGGCGCATCAGAGAAGCGTGCATTTATGCTTTGGAGAAAGGCTACACTACGTACACTTCGAATTATGGCCTTATTGAACTCAGAGAATTAGTTGCGCTAAATCTCCAAAGATGTTATGGACTGACATATAATCCACAAAATCAAATTCTCATTACTGTGGGCGTCAGCGAGGCGATTGATTTAGCCCTTCGCGCTATTCTTAACCAAGGCGACGAAGTTATTATCCCTGAGCCGTGCTTTGTAGCATACAAACCTTGCGTAATCTTTGCGAATGGCAAGCCAGTTGCAATTCCAACAAGTGCGGAATTGGGGTTTGCTCCAACTCCTAAACAGATTGAGGAAGCAATAACGGAAAAGACTAAGGCAATATTTATTAGTTACCCAAACAACCCAACAGGCGCTGTGATGTCTAGAGAAGCGCTTCAAGAAATAATCGATTTGGCGAATAGATATGATCTTTGGGTTATATCCGATGAAATCTACGACAAACTGGTTTACGGCGTTGAGCATACTTGCATTCCAACTTTAAGAGGAGCATACGAGCGCACAATTTTACTAAATGGGTGGTCGAAAGCATATGCAATGACAGGCTGGCGAATTGGATACGCTGCTGGTACTCCGGAAATTATTGAAGCAATGATGAAGATTCACCAGTATGTAATGATGTGTGCGCCAATTACCGCTCAGATGGCCGCCATAGAAGCGCTAAAGAATGGGGAGACGGACACAAAGGATATGATACAGCAATATGATCGACGGCGGCGGCTAATAGTTGAAGGCCTGAATAAGATAGGATTGAAATGTTTCGAACCAAAGGGTGCATTTTATGTTTTCCCTTCGATTCAAAGTACAGGCCTAAGTTCGGAGGAGTTAGCCGAACGATTGCTTCGGGAGGAAAAAGTTGTAGTTGTTCCTGGTAATACTTTTGGAGCATGTGGCGAAGGTTACGTTCGTTGTTCCTATGCGACAAGCCTTTCAAATATTCAGCAGGCTCTTGAACGAATGGAGCGGTTTGTTAAAAGACTTGCTGGCAATCTATAATAACCAACAAGTTTTCTTCTAAATGCTGCTTTTGGTAATATCAAGTTTCCATGTGCAGAAGGGATTGGCATAAATGCTGAATACTCGACAGTTGATATTGCTTTCATTAACATTATCATTAGTATTTGCTGCTGGGGTTTCCTTAAGAGCAGCAGACCGTGTAACATGTTACACAGCATGGGATAACGCCTTCTTTTACGTAGCGGCTGAAATACAGGACCCAGACATCGAAGCGACTAACACCACTCACATGTCCAATCCCTGGGAAGACGATGCAATCGAAGTATTTCTAGAAACTGACGCCAACCGAGCACCCAACAGATCTGCGAATACATTTCAAATGTCTGTAAGTGCGGGCGGAGGTTCTAGTTTCATAGTCGGCGAGTCTGGCATACCAAAGCCAAAGACCATATATACATTTAAGTATGCAAAAAAGGTACAAGGTACAATTAATAAGCCTGAGGACAAAGACATAGGGTATGTCATCGAACTTGCCATGCCTTGGAGAGAGATGGGTGGCCCCCCAAAGGCCGGGCAAATTATGGGCTTTAATATTATCTGTCGAATGCGGGGTGAGAACGCTGGTTTTGTGAGCTTTTCGCCCAATGTCAAGACAGAAGAGGATGTGCAAATTCCGGCAAATTGGGGAACCATCAAGCTGGTAGATGTACCCACGGTGATTGCTATCCAAGACGGCGCTGTCGTCTGCAGAAAAGTGGTTACTCGACCGCCATTGATTGATGGAAACTTAAGCCCAGGAGAATGGAATCCTAACATGAGTTTCCAGATGATAAAACCTGAGCCCACTCTTTTGCCACCAAAGCAAAAATACCTTATCGAGAGGCTTTCGTTTGCACCTTATTATTGTAACTTCCAGTGCGATTTCCAAAGAAGCACCACAACAGAAAATGGTGAGGCAATGCAATTAACCGACCAGCCGCTTTATGGTGTTGGGCCATGGTTCTCTGGTTATCGGGTACAATGGCATAAAGAACAATGCTCAGAGGTTAGACGAGCGGGAATAGACATAATACTTCCAATATATGAAGGCTCCGAGGAGCGCAGCATCCTATTTCTTGTTCAAGCTCTGAAGGAACTTAAAGCCGAAAATCGAGATTATCCGCTTGTCGCACCCCTACTAAATGTACCAATAGTTGATAAGCAAAACGCTGGTAAAATAAACCCCAATGCTCAAGAAGTATTATATGGTAAAATCAAGGATTTCTTTCTCCGCGTCCCCGAAGAGTTTCGAGCAACGGTTCAACTACCACCAGAAAAAGGGTCCTGCCTTGCTAATATTGTTTTCTTTGGTCAAGCCTTATCTAATACTGACTTAGACACCAATGCAATCGAATATTGTAACAAGCGTTTTGGTGAAGATTTTGGTGGAACTAGGCTTATATGGATAGCGACCAACAGCCTAAAACCCAATTTCGAAGCTGCCGATGGATACTGGGCACCCTCCGCAGGTTTGGGTCTTAAATATGATGATACTGGGTGGATTGATATTGCATGCATTGGTCCAGGCTACGATGATTCTGCTAT
Source organism: Armatimonadota bacterium (assembly GCA_023511795.1). Classification (NCBI taxonomy): domain Bacteria; kingdom Bacillati; phylum Armatimonadota; species Armatimonadota bacterium. The sequence continues at coordinate 40,934 of JAIMAU010000015.1, forward strand.
TAATAACGAAAACCCTAAAATTCGCTCTCGGATGGACGGATTGGCTTATCGAAAAGATTGGGATACATTGATTGCAAAACAGCCCAATTGGGTTGTTGTTGATAGCTGGAATGGCTTCCATGAAGGGAGCGAAGTATGTCCTAGCCGACAATATGGCGTAAAATACGTTGGTCTCACCCGAATAAATATGCTTCGATTTAACGGCATGCGTGCGTATGATGCGAAGTTTATAAAGCATAATACCCCATCTGTTATGCTGCCGGGTGCTCTCTATCAAATAAACGTGACTGTTCGAAATGCGGGGACAAAGCCGTGGTATGCTGGACAAGGGTTTTTTATCGCTTGCAGGTGGTATAAGGACGGAAGACTTTTTGCGGATACAGGTGCGCGGCTGCCAATTCAAGTAACAGTTCTCGCAGGCCAGACGTTAGAAAAGACAGTGGGAATACGAGCTGTAGATCAAGATGGTAAACCATTACCTGAGGGCGATTATGAGCTTAGGTGGGAGATGACGGGTCTGCGCGATACTTGGTTTTCAGCTGCGGGCGACACACCTCTATGCGTTCCTGTCAAGGTGGGAACGTCCCCTGCCCTAGGATTTACTGTTGTGAGTTCAACAATGCCAACCCTGGCCAAGGCAGGCAGTAAATATTCTGTCTTTTTAAAGCTTCGAAATGATGGACCAAATACATGGAGAGCAGGTACTTGCAATATTGGATATAGATGGTTTAATCCCGCAGATGAGTCTCAACCCATGTTGACAATCGAATCTGCGGCAAATCTCATGTCAGATGTCGAACCAGGCAGAACCGTAGAAGTAATGACATCCGTTGAAACGCCTGCGCTTAGTTCGCCGGGCGGACCTTCGGAGCTAGTCTTAAAATGGGACGTTTTCGAGGAGCAGAATCGGCTAGGTTCTCCTGGGCTTGGGTGTGCTTCGCAATTGGTATACCTTGACTCTGATTACGGATTGCGTTTTGTCGAAAGCACTACTCCAAGGGAAATGACAGCTGGAAAGCCTACAAAAGTAAGTTTAACGGTTGAAAATGTCGGTCCCAATTTTTATCCTGCCGGTCAAGTTTCGATTGGTTATCGCTGGTATTACCTTGACGGTGTGGAAGCAATTTGGGAAAGCAAGGTGGCTCCTTTAAATGCGGAGCTAAAGCCAGCGGATAAGATTACTTTGCAAGTAACTATTACCCCTCCACTATATGATGGTAATTACTTGGTTGTTTGGGATTTTGTAATCGATGGCAAGCTTTGGTTGTCCACTATTCCCGCAATAAGAGGCAACGACATCCTTGTTGTACCGGTTTCAGTTAAAAAGGGCAAATTAGAAATTCTAAATCTTGATAAGATGTTTGATGCTGATGTTGTTAGCTTTGATACCAACCGAAGTGATGGAGATTTTGACGGCAATGGTTCAACTTTCCCAGCGGAAGTGTTACCTCCTGATGCAACTCCAGTTTCACCGGCATATGGCCTTTGGCCGTCGGAATATTTCACGGTTGTAGCCAAACCAAATGAAGAATCGAAACATCAGGTTTCATTCAAATATCCTCCAAAAGTTGATACGTTGAAAAATGCTGTTACTTGTAAAGGGCAGAGAATTAAAGTAAAACAAGGCAGATATTTAGCGCTCCATCTTTTGGCAGCGTCATCGCAGGATGCAGAGGGAATATTTAGCTTTGAGTATGCAGGAGGAAGCATTAGCAAGAGATTATTTTTCTCAGCATGGAACAAAAGACCAAAACATGACGAAAAACCTGCTATAATTGCTCTTCACAAGCATTCACTGGATGGAGACAGACCCGGCGAAAAGTGTTATTTAAATCATTATGCCTTGCCACTTGATCCATCGAAAGAACTGATAGCCATTCACCTTCCAAAGCTAGAGAGCGTAAAGGTCCTTGCAATTACACTGGAACATGGTGAATAAAAGTTCTGTTAATAAGTCTGCATTTTTGGAACTTGTGATTTATAATCTTCAAATTTAATCAGGGCTATTCTTCTTTCTCCCTGGCAGCAAGCAAAGCTTCTACCTCTGCCATGCCTTCCTTTGCCTTCTCTGCGGCTATCGGGTCCAGATTATATAGGAGTTTGGTAAACTCGCCCATGTGAACGAGCTCCTCAAGAGCAACATCATACAAAACTTTCTTAGCATCTTGATTGTCAGTTGCATCCATATGGGCAGTGTAGATGTGAACGGCTTCGAGTTCAGCCGCTATGTCTAGCATTATTGCTCTTACAAGCTCACTATCTGTCATTTTACGGTATGTCATTCCTGTAAATGGATTTATGAACTCCGGCATTTCTATTTCTCCTCCTATTTTAATTAGTTGGTCGGTGTTTACTTTATATTACCCCATAATGCATAACCTAAACGATTGCTGGGATGAACTCAAAAATAAAAAAAACCGGGTTTCGCTTGAAATCCGGTTTTCTTG
>JAIMAU010000016.1 GCA_023511795.1 Armatimonadota bacterium
TAATCGAAGTGTTCAATGCAAAATCAATTTTTAAAATATTCAATTGGAAAGCTTCAAGGTTTGCAAAACAATATGGGAAAACCGGAGCCGCCGGAAGTGACGCTCACCACCTAGAAGCTATTGGTCTTTGTTTAAATGAAATGGAGGACTTCTCGAGCCCAACGGAGTTTCTAAGGAACCTACGTAATGCACGATTAATAAAACACTTTTAAGCCCTCTCCATGCTTAGGACTTAAAGACGTCTCAACCAGACAGGACTGTAAAAATTGGCGTTATCGAAGAAAACAAACCTATGCCTTACTATCGAAAAAACTTATTAATACTCTCAACCACAATATTTTTAACCTGTGTGAGCTGGAACCAGATTATCCCATTCCTACCGCTATTCATGAAGGAGCTGAATGTTGGCGAAGGAAAGCTTCTAGGGTGGGTCGGCATAATCTTTGCACTTCAATCCGGTGCCAGCATAATTGCACTGCCCTTCTGGGGAAAACTCGGCGATAAATATGGCCGCAAGCCAATGGCAGTTCGAGCTGGGATGTGCCTCAGCACGATTTATTTTGCAATGAGCGTTTGCACTTCGCCTCTCCAACTCGCCATTCTCCGATTCCTAAACGGGGCTTTGACCGGTTTCATTCCATCTTCGATGGCACTGATAGCCACGAATACGCCTGAGGAGTTTGCTCCTCGCTCAATCGCCACCGCCCAAACCGCCTCAGCTGCTGGTCTTATCATTGGACCGGTGATAGGCGCAGGCCTTGCTGAACTTGTTGGCTATAGGATTTCCATGAGAATCTCAGGCTTCGCTGTCCTACTTTCAGCAATTCTTGTCTGGCTAATGGTGAAGGAACCAAACAAGGCGAGTACAGGGGAGGAGACAAGCTTACTCCAAGATTTCATAATCTCTTTCAACTCACGCATTCTCAGCTCGATTATGTTGACGGTAATGATCTATGGAATCTACATTGGCGCAATCAACCCAATTTTGGCGCTTCACTTAACGAACATGAATAGCGGACACGCCCCTCGGTGGCTTGCCGGGTTTGTCTTTTCACTACTGCCCGGTGCATTTATATTGAGCGCCCACTCCTGGAGCAGACTTGGCGAACAAAAAGGTTACAATCGAACGATACAGGCCGGATTAATTGGCGCTGGTGCGTGTGCTGTTGCTCTAACTTTTGTAAGAAACGTATGGTTATTTTCAGGAATCTTCTTTATAGCTGGGATTTTCCTTGCTGCATTAAACCCGTCCACTGGCGCAATCATCTGCACAAAAGTCGGCGAGCATTTCCGCGGCAGGGCATATGGAATACACACCTCAGCCAACATGATTGGAAATATGATTGCGCCACTTCTCGCAGCGAAAATTGGCTCTTGGCTTGGAATTCCCTCTGTCTTTGCTTTTGTTGGAATCACGGCGCTTATAGGAGCGATGGTGTTTCCAGTACTGGTAGCAGGATGGGCACAGGATAAGTGGGAAACCGGCATCGGCGCAGATTCATCCTCTATTAATTAGCTGCTTGCAAGCCGTAAGAGAATCTAAACCTTGTGGCACAGGAGCAAGCATACCGATTTTAAGAACGCCAACACAAAGATGACAAGCCAGCTCTGTCCAATAGGCACGCAATTCAATGCAAGGCGTTAGCTGTGTTATAATATTGCACCATGGTTTATTCGAGATTCAAACCGCTTCCACGGGAGTTTTATGCCGGTAATACCTTAGATGTGGCACGCGCGTTGCTAGGCAAAGTGCTCGTGCACATAACAGACGACGGAACAATTGCAGGACGAATTGTTGAAACCGAGGCATACCTATGCAACGATCCCGCCTGCCACGCCTCACGAGGGGAAACTGCACGCAACTCTGTAATGTTCGGCGAGCCAGGGCATGCATATGTGTATTTTACTTACGGTATGCACTTTTGCTTCAATGCGGTAACCGGCCCCAAAGGAGTAGGCGAAGCTGTGCTTATCCGAGCTGCCGAGCCACTTGATGGCATCGAAATCATGGCCGAAAAGCGAGGGACGGACGACATAATAAACCTGGCTAATGGCCCAGGAAAGCTCTGCCGAGCATTCGGGCTTGACCGCCGCCACAATGGCCGTGACCTAACGCTAAGCAAACTTTTCATTACCGATGACGGTTACGTTCCCGCCGAAATAGTAACCGCTACAAGAATCGGCATCCGCCTAGCTACCGACAAACCTTGGCGGTTCTACATTGCAGGAAACCCATATGTTTCAAAGATAAATAACCATCGCCTGAATATTCGCCCCTAATGATTATAGACGCCGAACAGACAGTGTTGGAGGATTTTTGCACAAGCTTGCGTTGTAGCCTCTGTGCAGGAATTCGGCGTGTTCCTAGATAACGTATCATTGTTTTCGGCAGTTGTAAATATTGCCCAATACTTTCGCGGAGTGGAGGACCAAATGAAAAGATTTGCCTTCGTACCAGCTGCCCTACTCATAGCCCTCACAATTGTATCGTGTGGGCTAAAGACCAGCGGGAAAGTCAAGGTTGCTTTTGTCTCAAACACCGTCTCGCCGTTTTGGCGCATAGCCAAAGCCGGTGTCAATGCTGGGGAAAGAGATTTTAACGTCGAGTGCGACTTCCGCATGCCAGCCCAGGGAAACGCAACTGAACAGAAACAAATCCTAGAGGATTTGCTTGTCAAGGGCGTTACTGGCATCGCAATCTCGCCAATTAACCCCGCGAACCAAACTGACATTCTTAATCAGGTTGCTGAGTCTGCCAACCTAATTACCATGGATTCCGATGCTCCGGAGTCAAAGCGGATATGCTACGTCGGCACAAACAACTACCAAGCGGGCAGAACTGCAGGCAAGGAAATAAAAAAGGCTCTGCCAAATGGTGGCAAAGTCGTCTTGTTTGTAGGAACCCTAGACGCCCTTAATGCCCGAGAGCGTCGGCAGGGAATCATAGACGAAGTTAAGGGCTCAAAGGTACAAATAATTGACACACTCACCGACAATGCAGACCACGTAAAAGCGAAGCAGAATGTCGAAAATACGATTGTCAAGCACCCCGATGTTGCCGGCCTCATGGGACTCTGGAGCTACAACGGACCAGCAATTGCTGAGGCAGTCAAGGCGGCAGGCAAGATTGGCAAGATCAAGGTCGTTGTCTTTGATGAGGAAGATGGCACACTCCAAGGGATAAAAGATGGAGTTATTTTCTCCACCATTGTCCAGAATCCATACCAATTTGGCTACCAGTCTATGCGCATTCTCGCAGCTCTGGCAAGGGGCGAAGACCCAAAAATACCAAAAAATAAGGTCATTTATCTCCCAGAGAGAGTGATTAATAAGACCAACGTTGATGCTTTCTGGAAAGAGCTGAAAAAGCATTTGGCAGAGGGAGAGAAATAATAATCCCTTCACTTTTATAAAAGAATGGCTGGTCAAGCGATTCAACATCTCATGGCAAATCCTCTGCTTTTAATGAAAGGAATAACAAAACGTTTCCCCGGCGTACTTGCGCTAGACAATGTTGACTTTGAGCTCTACACCGGTGAAATATGCGGACTGGTCGGTGAGAACGGCGCTGGCAAATCCACCCTCATACGCATACTTGGCGGCATCTTTCCAGCCGACTCAGGTGAGATTTTTGTTGAGGGCAAGCCGGTAAGAATTGCCTCTGTAGATGACTCACTTGCGCTAGGTATCTCTATCATCCATCAAGAGCTCAACCTAGCCGAAAACTTGGACATCGCCTCCAACATTTTCCTCGGCCGTGAGCCAACTGCCAGCCCTCTTTGTTTGGTAAGAAACCGCGTGCTCATGGAAAAAGCAGGCGAGCTTGCCAAGACTGTCGGAATCGCGGCGCCGCTGACAACTATTGTCGAGAATCTATCGCCAGGCCAGCAACAGCTCGTGGAAATTGCGAAAGCCCTCTCAATGTCCGCACGTATCCTTGTGCTCGATGAGCCAACAAGTTCCCTCTCGCCAAGAGAAGCCGAGAACCTTTTTTCCGTGATGCGCAAACTAAAAGACCAGAGCGTCTCAATGATCTACATATCGCATCGGCTTTCGGAGGTCCAGGAGGTCTGCGACCGGGTAGTTGTTCTCCGAGATGGACGGCGGGTTGGCGAACTGGTTAGGAAGCAGATGTGCCGCGATGAGATGATTCGACTAATGGTTGGGCGCGACATTTCTAGGTTTTTCCCCGAAGCCGGTAAGCCGACCGAAGAACCTGCCATTTGCGTAAGGGAACTCCGCCCTCCCGAATGTAAGGGAGAGTTTAACTTTTCCGTCAACCGCGGCGAAATCCTTGGAGTCGCTGGTTTGGTCGGCTCTGGAAGGACCGAGCTTGCACGATGTCTTTTCGGGATTGAGCCTGCGCTTTCAGGAGAAATCGTCATTGGCGGCAAATCCGTCCGCATCAAAAGCCCCCTAGACGCAGTCCGTAACGGTATTGGGATGGTGCCGGAGGATCGGAAATACCTTGGCTTGATACTTGAGATGGCAGTGAAGGAAAATATATCGCTTCCAGATTTCTGCGCGTCCGGTCGGTTTTGGCTTGACGAGCGACGCGAATCGAAGCTTGCCGAGGAGCAGATAAAAAAATTAAATATCCGCACACCAACAATCAACCAGCGTGTCGAGCTCCTTTCAGGCGGCACTCAGCAAAAGGTAGCGCTTGCAAAATGGCTTGCCATCAGATCAAAGATTTTGATACTCGATGAGCCAACCAGAGGGATTGACGTGGGATCGAAGAGCGACATTTACTCGCTTATCCGCGGGCTTGCAGATGCAGGGTTGGCGGTCATTATGATATCATCAGAGCTAGAGGAAATCCTCGGTTTAGCTGACAGGGTGCTTGTGCTTCACGAAGGCCGGCAAACAGGTCTCCTATCACATGAGGAAATGAGCGAAGAGAAAATCATGCAACTAGCGACGGGAGGGATAACAGCTTGAGGAAAATTCTCGGCATGATCTTACTTCTGGTCGCCCTGTGCATAGCAATCTATTTGGTCAATCCAAGGTTCATAACGCCGGTCAACCTCCAAAACCTTACTCGACAAATAGCACTCCTCTCCATCTTTGCCATTGGAGAAGGGATTGTTATTCTTTCCGGCGGAATCGACCTCTCTGTAGGTTCAATAATCGCCTTTACAGGCCTCCTAGTCGCATACCTAGTGACCACTTTAGGGGTCCCGCCAGCTTTAGCCACTACTTTCGTGCTAGCCCTGTGTGTCATCATCGGCTTTGCGCACGGAATGCTAGTTACTAAACTCAAACTACAACCCTTTATCGTTACGCTCTGCACCATGCTTATCTTCCGCGGCCTTGCCCGGCGACTGACCGAAGACGACACCCGCGGGTTCGGCAACCAGTTCGAATCTTTCCGCATGCTAGGCGAAGGAGCGCTCTGGGGTATCCCAGTTCCCGTGATAATCCTCATCACAGTAGCAGTCATCGCGCATTTTTTTATGCGCTATACAGTTTATGGTAGATATCTCTATGCAATCGGCCGCAATCCTAATGCAGCCCGCTATGCTGGCGTAAAGGTCGATCGAATGCAAACTGCCTCTTATCTAGCATGTGCACTTCTTTCTGGGGTGGCGGGAATACTCTATGCTACCTATACGAACTCTGTTCAACCGGCGACGACTGGACAGGCATATGAACTGTATGCAATTGCGGCGGCAGTGCTTGGTGGATGTTCGATGCGTGGTGGAGAAGGCACAATCCTTGGCATAATAGTGGGCGCCAGCATAATGCGAGTAATGTACAACGGGATAATACTAGTAGGAATCTCCACTTTCTGGGAATTTGCAGTAATTGGGACAGTAATACTAATTGGTGTTGTTGCCGACGCAACTGTCAAGCAGCGTGCCTCGCGACTAAAGGCAAAGGGATAGTTCCAGGAAGACGTGCTTTTTATAAAAAGCATATTTGCAACGTCCCTTACAGATGATAAATGTTTTCGAATTACAAATAAAATATGCACGAAAACCTTCGAACACCTGCAATGAAATTTCCCCATAACGTCAGCCCCATTATGAGGATGGTAGATAGAAGTCGCGGAGAGCATCATATCCGCAGCCATAATAAGCAAAATATGCCAGCTTTAGCGATATAGGAATTTAATTATTCGTGCAAAGTACTTGACAACCTATGTTAGGCGGCATATAATCCGACCAAGCGGCCTTTTAAGGCAATGAGCATCCAAATGCTATCCCATCCAAAAGGAGGGCTTCCAATTGGCCCGTGCAAGCTTCCTGCATACCGCCGACCTGCATCTCAGCCGTCCATTTGGCTTTCTACCGCCACAGATCGCCGAGGAGCGGAGGCGCGACCAACGCAGGACGCTCAGCAAAATTGTAGATCTAGCGCTTGAACGCGATGTGAACTTCTTGTTGGTAGCCGGAGACTTATTCGACCGACCCGACCCCGACCCGTCGGATATCGAGGCTGTGACTGAGAATTTCCGACGGCTAACCGAGGCTGGCAAGCTGATTTTCGCCATCCCAGGCAACCATGACCATTGCTCAATAGGAGGCTTCTGGCGACGCTTTAATATGGACGGCGTTCGAGTATTTACCGCGCCTGAGTATCAATTTGAAATCCTCGGCAACCTTGGAATAATAGTAACTGGCATTGCCTTCGACCGTGAAAATTCGAGTCGCCGCGCCTTTGAGGGGCTGAATCTTCAACCCGATTTACCTGCAGTTATCTTAGTTCATTCATCATATGAGAGCTTTGAAGGGCAAATCGAGCGATACCATCCATTCTCAGCTGCCGAGCTTGCACAATTACCTGCGGCATATATTGCGCTTGGCCACTACCACCGGTTGAATTTTATTAACAGCAATAGCGTAATTGCTTGCTACCCAGGCACTCCTGAAGGCATTAGCTTCGATGCACCTGAGACCGAAGAACGCTACGTAATAATTGGCAAGATAGATGATGATGGTAAAGTTGCTACTGAGCAAGTGCCGGTAAATCGGCGAATCATGCGAAGCGTCGAAATAGACTGCACATCGTTTGATTCAATCGACGCTCTCCTAGAAGCTATCCGCAAGGTATGCAACCCGGCAGCACTCGTTGAGATACGCCTAACAGGGACACCGCCCGGCGAGTTAATTCCGGCTCTGCAGGAGGTGCCCGAGAGATTCAAAGATTCATGCTATTGGCTATCAGTTGACCAATCTGGTTTAATTACGTCTACCAAAGTTGACAATGACGACCGGACAATTAGAGGGCTTTTTAAGGAACGTTTAATAAAAGAGATTGAAAAAACAAACGACCCTGAAAGGAAGCGCTTGCTTCTTCGGTCACTCGACCTTGGCTTGGCCGCATTGGCTGAGGAATAGCTTATGCAGCTCTTGGAGCTTCAACTCACAAATTTCAAACGGTTTACTGGACACAAATTCACCTTCACACCTGGAATCAACTTAGTATGGGGGCCGAACGAATCTGGCAAGTCCACACTCCACGAAGCCATATGCTGTGCTCTTTTTGGGCGAGAGCGCGGACAGGCAGTCGAAAATTGGAACAGTGACGGCGCCTGTTTGGTGCGCCTTATTTACTCCACCGATGGCGAGACATTTCTAATAGAGCGAAAACTCACCGCCGGCGTGCAAAGGCTTTGCGTTCTCCGAGGAGGAGAGGAGACTGATGTAATCACTGAAAAAAGTGCAGTCGAAGGAAAGATTGCGGAACACCTAGGCATAAGGGATAAAACCATCTTTAACAACACAATTTCCATACGACAGGCCGAAGTAAGCAAATTAACCAGCAATAGCCTATCATCTGTGGGCAATGAAATCCAGCGAGTACTCACGGGCACTGCCCAAGGGTCAGCTTCCAAAGCTCTATCCAAACTACGTAGGCAACAAACTGATATAATTGGACCACCACGCCCAAAGAACCCCCGAGAATACGAAAACATCACAAATCGCCTCCAAAAACTTGCGGAAACCCTCGCGCAAGCCCGAGCATCCCGGGATCGAATCGTAAAGCTAGAGGATGAAATTAGACTTCTTGAAGAAAAGTTTTCGCACGAATCAAAACGCCTCTCTGAGCTTGAGGAGCTACTTTCGCGGCATAAACGATGGGCCGAACTCAAGCAAAAGCAACTGGAAATCGGTGAACTTCACGAATCCGTCTTTGCGCGGGTAAGAAAAATAAATGATAGCCTTGCAGACTTGAAGTTTGCACAAAAAGAGCTTGAGGAGGACGCTAACCTTATTGGGAAGGCCGACGAGATTGCCGATCATCTAGCGAAGCTTTACGGAAAACGCACAGCACTTGAGGATCGTCTTTCCCAACTAAAACAAACCTTAGAGAATCTACCGGAACGTGCAGGAACTCTCGCCCAGGCAATTTGGGCGGGAGGAGCACTAGTTTTTGCAGCAGCAGCAATTGTTCTTGGTTTAGCAAAGAATCCTCTATTTTTCCTGCTAATAATCCCTGCAATTGCGATACTAGCAAAACTGGCCCTATCGAAAGGCTTACAAAGGTGGGACGAACACCAACATCTCAATCAGTTGATTACATCAACGCAGGAGGAACTAAAAGCAGTCAACCTTGAGGAACAGAGCATCCTGGCTTACCTAAAGTGCCCAGACCCAGAACGCGCTTTCGCCAGAATAAAAGCTTATCGGTCACGAGCAGCACGAACGCACGAGCTTGAGGTTTCCATCAAAACTCTGCTAGATGGGCGGAACCTTGAGGACTGGCAGAAACAGGAAGCAGACCTTGCACGAGAACTTTCTATAATCAACCATGAATTGGAGGAACATTTTGCAGAATACTCACCCACGACCGAGGAAGCGGAGCGATGGCGGTCAGAGCATGCCTCGCTTCTGACTTCGACAGCGAATGTGTCTGAAAGGCTATCCAAACTAAGGGGCGAGCTCGAGGCAGAGCATAGAAATATGAGAGATATGGCGTGCATAGAGGGCGAACTTGAGTTTTTGCACAAACGAAAGGCCGAATTAGAGTTTCTAAACAAGGCATATGGCGAAGCAATCGCTGCCTTGGAAGCCGTTATTCAACGTGTTTCCGAAGAATACCTCCCAGTTCTCTCCGAAAAGGCTACTGAGTGTCTCAGCCACATCACAAATGGCCGATATACGGCTGTAAGGCTAACACCTGATTGGGTAATTTCGCTCGACTGTACGGAAAAAACTGGCGTCGCTCCGTCCATCGTCAGCACTGGGACTTCGGACCAGGTCTTCTTTGCACTGCGCGCTGCCTGTGGAGAGTTGCTCTCCTCAGGACATAAGCTGCCAATTATTTTGGACGATCCATTTGTAAGCTTTGACCGCGAGCGTCTGGAACGAACGCTACTTTTCCTTGGAAAGCTTGCATCTAGAAACCAAATCCTTCTACTCACCCATGACCCATTCACTCTCGAGTGGGCGAAGCAGACATCGTGCACTATACTTGATCTTTCTAAGCCGTAACGCCCCTCCTATTGAAACTCTCCCTAAGCCATACTATACTAAGCTATGGAGTACACTTTCTCTTAGAAAGGCGAAATCAAGTGAAAATTGCGAAATGGCAAATAATTGCAAACCTGATTTTAACATTTAGTCTATCATTTTCTCTTTGTTATGCGGCTAAACCAGCAAACGTGCTGGTTATCATAAACGACAACAGCCCTGACTCAAAAGAAATCGGCGTATATTACGCCAAAAAGCGGGGCATACCAACAAAGAATATTTGCCACATTAAATGCCCAGCAACCGAAGAACTAAATGACAAAGACTACCGCCCGCTCATCGAAAAGCCTGTTAAGGCTTACCTTGCCAAGACCGGCCTAAATAAGACTGTGGATTACCTCGTGCTCACAAAAGGCATCCCAATTAAGCTTCGAAATAGCGGCATGAGTGTAGACAGCATGCTTATGTGTATGGACCTTGGATTTTCTTTTGAAGGCCTTAAACAAGGAATACCCAATCCATACTTTAAAAAGCGAGAACATTTTTCGCATAAAAAGTACGGATTCTATCTCGCCACAAGACTTGATGGCCATACAAAGAAAGACGCAAAAGCCCTCGTAGATAGAGCATTGGCGGCAAAGGCTGCTCGTGGCGTATTTATTCTCGATATGTGCCCTGCCAAGAACGGCGGTAGTTATCGAATATACAACGACGACATGAGAAAGACACACGACTTTCTTATCCATAATGGATACATCTCTTATTTCGACAACACCGCCGAGTTTATTGGCGGCCGAAAGAAGATCATGGGCTACTTTTCATGGGGAAGCAATGACCCTTCATATGACTTTAAAAAATACCGATCAAACCAGTTTTTACCAGGTGCCATTGGGGAAACCGCAGTGTCTACTAGTGCCCGATCTTTTGGCTACTACAAAGCAGGCCAGTCAATGATCGCCGACTTAATCGCAGCTGGAATCACTGGGATAAAAGGCTACGTGTCCGAGCCATATCTTAGCGCAATAGCCATACCCTCCATTCTTTTCGAACGTTATATTTCGGGCTTCAACCTGGCTGAGAGTTTTTATATGGCATCTCGGTTTATCTTTTGGAAGGACATAGTCGTTGGCGACCCCCTCACAGCTCCGTATGCCGGGAACCGTTAACACTCGGAAATATAGCAGCCGGCTTTCCAATAACCACGCATTATTCAGGGCGTCAAGCCTACTGGCTTAACTTTACCACAAAGAACGAGTGAAAAACCTGCATGCTCGCAGTACATTGGGTAAAATGCAATATGAGCTTTTACCGAGAATAGACTAGGTCTGTGAATCTTGGCCTCAACAATATTTTTCCCATAAAGTGGCAACCAATCTTCTTACACAATTGAGGTCAAATTGCAAAGAAATATGCCACAACATTCAGAGGGGGTGATTAAAAATAACAAAAGGCATAAATAAGTGACCAACAAAGGCGCGAGGCAAGTATAAGGTTGACATATGTTAAAAAAATGGTTATACTTTATTCAAACGTTAGAGATGGCGTCGCTGGGGGAGCGAAGAAGTGGCCTAGCTCCAGCAGAGCGTATACGATAGCTGATTTGTACCTCAAATATCTGCCACCAACCAGAAATCTTATAAGATTCCGCGGCCTTTACCGAAAATGGTATTGAGGCAAAACCCCCAGCTCTTGCCGAGCGGAATGGAGGATATAGCAGTTGCTGATCCAGGATCAATCTCAAACACAGCAACAGCGGATAGATCCGAAGATCATAATGGCGAATACCCTTCTGCAGCTATCCAGTCTGGAGCTTCAGGAAGCAATCGAGCAGGAACTTGCAGAAAATCCAGCGCTCGAGCTCGAAGACGAAGAACCTTGTTCGGGGTGTGAGCTTGCACCCTTTATGTGCAAGGACTGCTCATTCCAAAAGCTGGCTACACAAGACGAAGAAACCGATATCTCAATCTACGAGATAGAGCCTCAATTTGAATTTACATTCGACCCTGATGATGATAATGACCCAATCAGCAGTTTGCAGGCCGATGTTACCTTACCCGAACATCTACGCAACCAACTCCGAGCATTAGTGACGGGGAAAACCTACGAGATCGCCGATTATCTCGTGAACTACATAAATGACAGGGGCTATCTTGAGTGCGATCTTCTCGAGCTTACTCTCGAGCTTAATGCTAGCGACGATGAGATTGCCGAAGCTCTAGCAGTGCTACAGACCCTCGATCCACCTGGCGTAGGAGCGCGAGACTTACGGGAATGTCTTCTCATCCAACTCCGATACCTTGACGAACAAGGTAGAGGAAACACGCTTGCCCAACGCATAGTCGAGAATTGCTGGGAAGAAATGGTCGGGCGAAAAATCAACCGTATCGCCCGAAAATTAAGGACAAAGCCTGAGAATGTTCGGGCAGCCCTAAGGTTCATTCAAACAAAGCTAAATCCTCATCCTGCCGGCAGTTTTGTGGCACCCTGGGACTACAAGCCCACTGATGCTAAATTGTCGGTTCGCCCTGATGTAATCATCCGCCGCACTCCAACCGGGTATGAGATAGATGTCGTCTTCAACGAGCATCTTTCGCTTGCAATAAACCCATACTACCGCCAGATATACAATGACTTGAAAAGCGGCAAAACAAAAAATATTTCGGAAGATGAAAAAAAACACATATTGGACTACGTCGAGCGTGCCGATCTTTTCATAAAAAACCTAAACCAGCGCCGAAGAACTCTTCGCAACATAACAAAGCGCATTATTGAACATCAACACGGCTTCCTCGACACCGGCTCAAAGTTATTCCTCAGGCCACTTACTCGCGTAAAGATAGCAGAAGAGCTTGGAATTCACGAATCCACAGTCAGCCGTGCAACAGCAAACAAATACGTCCAGATTCCCACCCAAGAGGTTGTGCCTTTCGACTTCTTCTTCAATTCATCCCACTCCGTCTCAGATATCATTGCCCAACTTATCGAGAATGAAGACCCTGCGCACCCCCTTAGCGACCAGGAGATCGCTCGAATACTTAATGAACGCGGTTATAATGTGGCCCGCCGCACCGTCGTCAAATACCGCGAAGCCATGAAGATATTGTCCTCTCGCCAGCGTCGCCGTTAGCCTCCTTTTGACAAGCTCCAATGGTGGAAACCCGTACCATTTTCTGGTAGAATGCATTCAAAGAATGCAATCAAAATTAGGAAATTTCCCCTAAGGAGAATATCATATGAAAATAAAAGAAGGAGATTATGTTAGGGTAATCCCGAGAGAATGTACACCAGCCGACGCTAAGAAAGGGCTATTCTACGGATACTTTGGCGGTTTGTGCGGCACAGTTGTACGTATCTACGAAGGCGATGAAGTATGCCTCAATGTCGATCTAGAAACCCTTCCACCTGATATATTAAAACGCCACATTGAAATTCAAGAATCAATAAAACGCAAGTGGCTCAATGGCCTTTCAGGTGAAGCAAGGAACCATCTAACCTCTGAGGAAAAGCATTTCGAGCTCTCCTATACCATATTAGTGAGTGCAAGCGATATCGAGAAGATCAAGAACGACAAGAAAAATGCCTCTACCGAACCAAGACCTATAGCCATTAAAAGCTCAAAGCAGTTGAACCCCCTCGTCGCAGAAAGTAAGGCACAAATTGAGCCGTCCGAAGCAACTATCGCCGAAAAGCCAACAAAAAAATCATCCACTAAAACCGAAGTCAAATCCTCCAGTTCTGCAATAAAAACATCCTCAAATGCTAAAACTGTTGAACCAAATGATAATAATGACCTTACTCCAGCCGAACTCGAGTTTCTTAAACAGCGTGAACGGGCATTAAAAAAGAAGAAATAACATGGGAGGCTTTATATGGCCATCCATGAGGAAATCAAACTGCATAAAGCGATTCTTTATGATAAACTGCCAGACAACCGCGTCAGGTGCAATGTCTGCCAGCGCCGCTGCAACATCGCCGAGGGAAAGATGGGCATCTGCTTAACGCGGATTAACAAGGGTGGCGAATTGTATTCTACAATCTACGGCATCGTTTCTTCCGCCCATGCAGACCCCATCGAGAAGAAGCCCGTCTATCACTACCTCCCTGGTAGCCTGAGTATGTCGTTTGGAAGTTTTGGATGCAATTTCCGATGTGTATTTTGTCAAAACTGGGAAATTGCTTATGCTGACGGTGTGAAGATCCCAGCAGTCGAAGGACGCTACGTGAGTCCTCAAAAAGCTGTGGACCTCGCAAAGGAGTATCGGTGCGCAAGTATATCTTGGACATACAATGAGCCAGCAATTTGGCTGGAGTACACTCTTGACTCTGCAAAGTTGGCGAAACAGAATGGCCTTCACACAATATATGTAACCAATGGCTATGCAACCCCCGAACACCTCGACATGATTGGGCCATATCTCGACGTATATCGCGTAGATATAAAAAGCTTCGATGACAATTTCTATCGAAAGCTTATAAATATACCATCTGTGCAAGGGATTCTCGACGCCACAAAGCTAGCAAAAGAGAAATGGCATATGCATATTGAGACTGTGACAAACATAATCCCAACTTGGAATGATGCGCCTGAAAACTTGCATGCAATCGCCCGATGGATAAAAGAAAATCTTGGAGAGCTAACTCCTTGGCATGTGACGCGATTCTTCCCTTGCGCAGAGCTGGTTGACGTCCCTCCTACTCCTCTGAGGACTCTGGAATTAGCACGAGACATTGGCCTCGAAGAAGGCCTGAAGTTCGTCTATATAGGAAATATTGGGGCTTCCGGCGACCCAAACACCCGCTGCCCAAACTGCGGGGCCGTAGCTGTCTCGAGATTCGGATACAGAGCGCGCGTAGAAAATGTAACCCAGGATGGCAAATGCTCAAAGTGCGGGGCAGAGCTTGGAATAGTAATCAAGGCTTAATTGGTAGCCAAACAAGAAATAGGAGGACCAATGATATTCGAAGACCGTGTAGATGCAGGCAGGCAGCTTGCGGAGGCATTAGAACATTATAAGGGCCAAGATGTCATTGTTCTTGCGGTTCCCCGTGGCGGCGTTGTCGTTGGCTATGAAGTTGCCCGTGCCCTCAATGCACCACTTGATGTGGTCATCCCAAGGAAGATTGGCGCCCCAGGACAACCTGAGCTTGCAATTGGCGCAGTTGCTATTGATGAGAAGCCTTTCCTCGACCACCAAATGATCCACCTCCTTGGCGTTTCCCAAGAGTACATAGAGGCTGAAGTTCGCCGTCAAAAAGAGGAGATCGAGCGCAGGCGAAAGATATACAGGGGTGACCGTCCATTCCCTGAGCTCAAAGACAAGACGGTTATCCTTGTGGACGATGGGATTGCAACCGGCTACACGATGATGGCAGCCATCCATGCAATCAGACGCATGCATCCTAGCAAGCTAATCCTAGCCGTTCCAGTCGCCCCTCCCGAGGCAGTCTCGCGGCTCAGACCTTTAGTCGACGAATTAATAGTACTTGAAACCCCCGAGCCCTTCTTCTCAGTCGGATCTTGGTATGAACAGTTCGAGCAGACGACCGACGAGGAAGTCATCGAACTGTTAAAGAAAGCAGAAACAGAGCATGCTGCTTCACTGCAACCACCCAGTTAATACACATGATAGCGGTAACCAAGTTTCAGAGACTGGGCTCTCAGGGTATCACTTCTTTGTCATAATAAGCCGTTCAAAATCACATGGAAGGAGAAACACCCGGCAAAAAACGACAGTGCTTCTCGAATTCCTAAAAAGCCAGCGCACTACTACGCTTGCAAGTGATAAAATATTGTTCAACGAAAAGAATAAAAGACAAGAGAGAGTTAGGGGGAGTTTTTGCTAATGCCGACGTCAAACCAAGCAGGCTCGAATCCAATGGACATCTTTTTCTCTTTGATTTGGCTATTCTTTATACTTTCGGCGCTTGTGCCGCTCTTTAAGCAACGAAGAATCCAGTTGGAGCGCTACCGGTTAATCCGCCAACTTGAGAAGGAGCGCAAATCTCGTGTTATCACACTAATCCACCGCCAAGAAGCGTTAAGCATCCTCGGAATCCCCATAGTACGATATGTAACCGTCGAGGATTCCGAGCAAGTTCTTAGGGCAATACGGCTAACTCCACCCGACCTGCCAATTGACCTTGTAGTTCATACGCCCGGCGGATTACTCCTTGCCGCCGAGCAAATTGCAATGGCACTCAAACGTCACAAGGCAAAGGTTACTGTCTTTGTTCCACACTATGCTATGTCTGGCGGAACTCTTATCGCGCTGGCGGCAGATGAGATAGTTATGGACCCAAATGCCGTCCTAGGCCCAGTTGACCCACAACTCCAGGAGTATCCGGCTTCTTCAATCCTTGAGGCCGTCAAAATTAAAGATAAGAACGAGCTTGAGGACAAGACCCTGATACTCGCCGACATCGCCAGAAAAGCAATTCATCAAGTGAGAGAATCCGTCTACTGTTTATTAAAAGAGAACATGGACGAAGAAAAAGCTCGTCAATTAGCACGGGTGCTCAGCGAGGGTACATGGACACATGATTATCCTATTAGCGTTACAGAAGCTCGTGAACTAGGATTGCCTGTTAGCGAGGAATTGCCCGAGACCATCTACTATCTTATGGAGTTATATCCCCAGCCGGTCCAGCGAAGACCATCCGTTGAGTATATACCAGTTCCTTATCGAAGAGAGTCGGAGCCACCGCATGGAAAATGAGTTTTTCGAGGACAGAGTAGACGCCGGCCGCAAACTTGCAGAACATCTCCTAAATTACAAAGACAAGGGTGCTGTAGTTCTGGCAATAGCCCGTGGTGGGGCGCCCGTTGGTCTAGAAGTAGCAAAACGCGTACATGCGCTGTTTGACGTGATTGTCCCCCGAAAGATTCCAATCCCCTGGAATCCAGAAGCTGGCTTCGGCGCAATAACCGAAGATGGGACAATCGTGCTAAACCAAAGAATGGTTCGAAGCCTTCGCCTAACCCCAGAAGAGATTGAGGAAGCTGCAAACGAAGTACGCAAGGAAATTATTCGACGTGCGGAAGCTTTTAGGGGAGGCAAACCACCCTTAGAAATTGAAGGAAAACCCGTTATTCTCGTCGACGACGGATTAGCATCTGGCTACACCATGCTTGCAGCGATTGAATCGGCCAGAAAACATGGCCCATCCGCAGTTATCGTCGCTGTGCCAGTCGCATCGGGAGGTGCAGTGCGTCTCGTCCAGCCAAAAGCAGACGATTTTGTGGCACTAATCATAAGCGAGAGGCTGCCGTTCGCTGTAGCAGACTTCTATCTCCGCTGGACGGACCTAACCGACGAAGAGGTGATCGCCTGTTTGAAGGAAGCGGAAGAGCTTGGATTAAGGGGTGAAGCGGCCACCCGCAAAGCAACAAGCTGAGCGGCCGCAGGAGTTATTTGCGTGCACGACCGCCTTTTCTTGCAGCGGTCTCTTCTTCCTCAACACGCCCCTTTGGAGCAGGTGGAGCCATTTCTTCTTTGCCCTTTTTCTTGATTCGACCGTTCGTGATTTCCTCAATAGTCTGTTTTCTTCCAATTTCTATGGGCATATCAATCTCCTCCTTAATCCTTCCTTGCGTACTCTGGTATCGGCACTCCTAGCTCTTCTTCGCGGCCGGCGACGTATTTCTCAGGATTTCGCCGAAATTCTTGTGCGCACTCAAGCGCACCAAAGTAATAATAACGACCCTTATATTCCTCAACTTCAGGGTACTCCACATCTTCGAGATCTTCACCACAAACGGGATCGCGCACCATAGATGCTCACGCTCCTTCTGCCGAGTCCGGCAAAAATCTTATTGACAAAAACATCGAAATTTAAACTCGTATGACCTCCAACCAAAAAGCAACGCATTCCCAATTTTCTCTAGCTTTCCTAGAACCTAGGTTTGACCATGCGTCAAAGCTTTTGATAGAATCAAGTAATGCCCATAATACCTAGAGTCTGAAAGCCTTGGGGAGGTACAAATGAGACTTCCGCGTTTAGTACTCTTGCTGTTTCTGTTATTTTTCCACTTCACCCCATCCGTATGTCCACAGAACTCTCTTCTAATGTCATTTCGATATCCGCCAAAGGAATTCAGCCCTATTCCCATTTGGTGGTGGAGCGGGGACGAAATTACAGAAGAGCGGCTAGCTTGGCAGATGGAAAGGATGGTTGAGGGGCATATTTACAATACCATAATCCTAAATCTATACCCATCTTCAGACAACCCACCATATTTTTCTCCTAGATGGTGGGAACTAATGGATTTCACCCTCCGCAAAGCTGATGAACTCGGCATGAAAATATGGTTTTATGATGGCCTGGGCTTTGCCGAATCGGACATTCAAAACCGACTGATGGAAGTAAGCCCTAAATTTAGGGCAGAATATCTGGCTTGTGAATCAGCCGACGTGACTGAAGGAAAAGCAGCTGAGCTAAGGCTGCCAGGTGGCAGGTTTGTTGCCGCCTGTGCGGCACCAATACTAGAAAATTCATCGCTTGGAGAACCAAAAGATCTATCTTCAGAGTTTAAGGGTGGAGTGCTAAAGTGGGCACCATTGGCCGGAAGCTGGCGTGTAATGCTCTTCTACGCAATGCCTTCGTCAAGGTTCGACTACTCAAATGCAACTGCATGCAGCAAGCTAATCGATAGCATCCATGGCGAGTATGAGCGAAGATATGGCCGCTATCTAGGTAAAACTATTCCTGGCAGCTTTCAGGATGAGCTGCCGCCACTGCCGCACTGGTCAAAAACTTTCCTTGCTGAGTTTCAGAAGCGCAAGGGATATGATATAACACCGCACCTTCCAGCGCTTTTTTATGACTGCGGCCCAATGACAGCCAAGTACCGCATAGACTACCGCGATGTAATAGCAAGCATGTGCGAAGACGCCTTCTTCAAACCACTTTTTGGGTGGCATGAGAAGCATGGAATGATTTGCGGCATGGACCAGCTTATCCGCAATGCCGACCCCATAAACGCCCAAATCTATTATCACGACTACTTCCGCACTATGAGATGGTTCGGTGCCCCTGGTCAGGACCAGCATGGCGATGTCAGGCCTCATGCCTCAATTGCCCATTTATATGGAAGACCCCGTGTATGGCTAGAAGGCTTCTATAATTCAGGCTGGGGGCAGACCTTAGAAGAACTTGCCCAACTTGTAAATATTTGGTACGTCCGCGGTGCGAATTTATACGATCCCCATGCCTGGTACTATAGCACTGCTGGCGGATGGTGGGAATGGGCGCCGCCGTGCACATCGTTCCGTCAACCATACTGGAGGCATTACAAATACTTTGCCGATTATGTTTCACGCCTTAGTTTCCTGCTTAGCCAGGGGAGGCATGTTTGCGACATCGCGGTGCTCTACCCTTCTACAACCATCCATGCTGAGATGACAGTAGAGGACAACATTTTCGATTCTGCTGGGAAAACAGCTCAAAGGTTTTGGCAGACCGTCCAATCGCTCGATAAAGATAAACGAGACTTCGACTGGATAGATGAGGATAGCCTTCAGAGAGCTGTATGTGCGAATGGAAGACTGAATGTGAGCTCTGAAAGCTACCGAGTGTTGATTCTACCCCGCGCACTTTATTTAAAAACTTCAAGCGCCAAGAAAATAGAGGAGTTCGCGCGAACCGGTGGGCTAGTTCTCGTCGTGGATAATGCACCAATTGGGTCAGCCGAAAGCGGTAGGGATGATCCCGAGATACAAAGTCTTTTTACAAAACTTATAGACCAAGGTTTGGTGACAATGCTCTCATATCCTGGAATAATCCCCGAGACGCTCGAGGCACTTTTACCGCGAGACCACTCGCCGAACATTCGCTGTACACACCGAGCTGTAGGCGATATCCACTTCTTTTTTGTTGTGCCGGAGGGCGCTGGCCCCTGGAATATTACCCTCTCAGCAAAGGGACGGCCAGAGGTTTGGGACCCATACACTGGCGACGTATACCCGGTAACCAACTATTTGATTACAGATGCTGGAACAGAGATGACTTTTAATTTTGACCTATCGCCAGCCTTCTTCATAGTAATCAACCCCAAAGCCACCGCAAACAAAGAGAAAAACCTTTCAACTAATAACTCCCAACTATCAACGGCACCTCAGTCTCCCGTTCTTCAATTTCCAGACGAGTGGGATTTCCGGATATATCCGACGATGGATAATAGGTGGGGCGACTTTCGTCTTCCAGCTTCGAAGGGCATGATGCCTGTCGAAGTGCGGGACTTCCGCTATACAGATGACCCCAAAAACGAGGGGCTCAAGGCAGGATGGCATAAAAGCAACTTCGACGATTCCAAATGGACTCGTGCGGTATACACCTTTGGGCCATACTGGAACATGTCCGATCCGATTAGGATGCCAAGCCTCGACGAACTTGAAAAACCCATGCCACCAGAGGAATGGCACGCCAACTCACCAAACTGGCGAGCCGTGGTTTATTCACGCCAGCTTGGCATTGAAAAAGACCCAATTCACCTCACTACGCTCGGCCCCAAATCAAGAGTTCCAGCGGAATTTGCTTTGGTAAAATTCGATAACATCATCTCCGCTCGATACCTATCCACATTCGTCTACTCGCCTAAGGCACGCTCGGCAACTTTGTATGTAAGCAGCCAATTTCCAAAGAGGGTGTGGCTAAACGGCTCTCTTGTCATTAATCAGCCCGCCAACAAACCTCCTGTCTTTTCTGCACGAGTAAAGTTAATGAAAGGCTGGAATAAAGTTTTGATAAAGCTTGCGCACGATGGCGCCGCCACAGAGCGTCTTTCATTCTCGATATCTGATGAAAACATGCCATCTGCGAAATGGATTTGGGCGGCAAAGCCTGAAGCACCGACAGTCTACTTCCGTAAAGTGCTAGAAGTGCCCTATCAGCCAAAGGAATCTTCCATAAACATCACATGTGATAACGGTTATGAACTGTATGTGAATGGCAAGCTGATTGGCCGAGAAGTGGGATACGACCAATCGTATTGGCAAACTGCCGAGCACTTCTCGATTCCTCTGCGCAAAGGCAAGAACATTATCGCCGTTAAGGCAATAAACCTTGGCGGCCCAGGAGGCCTTGTTGTATGGGGCGAGGTGAAGTCCACCCCCAACAAACGACTTCCTTTCGCAACTAATGAGACGTGGGAGTTCTCTACACGGTGGGAGCCAGGGTGGACGACAAAGAAAGCACTGACCGGTTGGCTTCCAGCAAAGTGCCTGGGCAGTCTTGACGATTCACAGTGGGGGAAGGTTTTCACCCAGCCTGCTTCCCAGAATTCCAAGCAATGCCCAGCTATGCCGAGTTTCGACTTGCCGGGCACAATATACGACCCTAACCCAACTTATGCTCCCTATGCTTGGTATAGATTCAAACTCCCACCTGGCACAATCGCAATTCGCCCTTCAGTGTCAGTCCCGTATGAAATATACGTCAATGGCAACCGGCAGGCAATTGGAAAAGATGGTATAGTCAGGCTCAAATCTCCAGTTAGCGGAGGAGTATGTGCAATTCGAGCCAAGCAGAAGCCGGGGCTCAAGGCGGGAGCTGTCTTTTCTAAGCCGATACAGTTCGAGTGCGCACCTGGGAAGATTACCCTAGGGTCGTGGCACGAGAAAGGGTTGTCCACATACTCTGGTATTGGGGTCTACAGCAGAACATTCAATCTATCAGGGGAATACGTAGGCAAGCCGCTAATACTCGACCTCGGCGAGGTAAGAGGGACGGCCGAAGTGCGAATCAATGGCAAGCAAGCAGGCGTTCGGATATGGAAGCCATATCGCTTCGAAATCGGCAATCTTGTAAGAGCTGGCGAGAACAAAGTAGAAATAATCGTAACCAATACTCTAGGCCCGCATTATCGTATTGCAATGCCAACGCCATATGTCTACCCAGGACAGGAAATCTCCGGCATCCTAGGCCCTGTTAGTTTAATGCAAAGGGAAAACAATATTGAGCCGTCCGATTAGTTTGAAAAATAAGCTGAACTGCTGATCGGTTTGACCGCCAGCACAATTCAACAAATTATTTTTGGAGAATTCCGTAATTGATTTTCTAAAGCAATTATGGTAGAATACTCATGTCATTGTGCGGAGAGATGGCTGAGTGGACGAAAGCGGCCGCCTGCTAAGCGGTTGTGGGGCTGTTAAGGCTCCACCCCGGGTTCGAATCCCGGTCTCTCCGCCATTTAGAAAAAGAATTCCCACCAAGCAATGACATCTCGAGTAATCCAAGATAGGCATATAAAAACTTGAAATCTTCTTTTTTAGGCTTTCGGGGCACCGCACCAGCAGAGTTTTGCCCTCTAATTTGTTTATAAAATTGATTCGAACTTCTTTGGCGCACAATATCTTTCTCATCCCTCAATAATCGCCGCGCTTACGCAAAGCAAAAACTGGTAACCTTACTTATAGTAAGCACGGTGGAGGAACTTTTCATACGTTCCGACAATCTAATGTAGAGGACTAACTCAATTTATTTAAAAGGGGATTAAGAGCCATATGCCGTCGAGAATAGCGGCTGCTTGTGCAATTATCCTTGCTATCACTCAAGCGGTTTTTGGGAAAAGCCTGTCCGGCGATGAATATATTGCCCTGAGGAGATCACTTGGGGCAAATCTCATCATCTTTTCATCTGCAAAAGCGAACCCATGCTCTCACATTGGGAAAATTTTTGAGCTTACAGGCACGGTCAACGGCTATGCCAGCGGTGGAAGCACCGCCAGCTTCGTCCTTTACTTCTCCGGGGACTCCGTGGTTATTTCCGCCTCTGAGCTCCCCGACTGCATTTCGAACGGTAACACTATTCGCGTGCTGGTAAAAATCGGCAATGGTTCGGTTGCGAGCCTATCCGACCTACAGTTAATCGCCGCCGCCTACGATTACGACGTCACAAAACGCGAGAAAGAACTTGCCTCGAGCACGCAAAAAACCGAAATTGCCCCTGTAATTCAAAAAAAGCAAATACCAAAAACAACTACCACCAGGCTAAAGAGAGGCACCACTTTGTCGAGCCGAGCCATGCAGGTGTTTGACTCCTACCGCAATGCCATTAAGCGCTTTAATCCCCGGCTTAGTCCCCAACAGCTTGATACGATTACTGCCAGCATTCTAGCCTTCAGCGAGCATTATGGGATAGACCCAAGGCTGATTGTTGCCCTCATACTAGCCGAGTCGAACTTCCGGACGAACGCCACATCGCCAAAGGGAGCGATGGGACTTGCTCAGCTGATGCCCGGGACAGCGCGTGGCTTGGGAGTTTCAAACCCATACGACCCAGTTCAAAATATTGCTGGTTGTATCAAATTATTGCGCAGTCATCTTGACAAACACGGCGACCTCAGCCTTGCACTCGCTTGCTACAACGCTGGCGCGGGGGCGGTAAAGAAATATGGCGGTATTCCGCCTTACCGAGAAACCCAGAACTACGTGCGCAAGGTCACCGAAATCTACCGCCTATTGTGCGGCAAGTAAGCCTTTTCAAGCTTTTAAAGGAAATGGCCTTCCCACAGCTATTTAGTCTTATAAATAATCAAAACAGTATAGCTGTAGAAATCATGAACTCCCGCAGGTCCAAACTCAGTGGTTGATACACTAACTATTGCATCGTCATCAAGCTGACTTAGTAGGCTATTTACCTGTTCGTGGATTTTTGGAAGCTTATCAACCGAATTTGCATGCAATATCTGGGCTTTTAGCAACCTCATCCCTCCTGGCTATCAATCCAATATTAATCTATATCTTCTTTGTTACCATCGGAATTCCCTCTTTGCGCTTGTCCGCCATGTTTCAATTTCAGCTTCTATGTGGAATGATGTATGTGGAGAGAAAAGGTGAGGAATACAGTAGATATGCCTTTAAACTTTCAAATAGAAAGCGAAAACGCCCTGCTTCGAATTAATCTCTCGGGCGAAATGACATATGAGTTCCTGCAAGACGCGAGTCAAAAGATTTTAAACGTCGTCAAAGATCAAAAGGGCCCTGTCTTGTTGGATCTCAGCGGCGTAACATATATTTCCGAAGACGGATTGGCTCTGCTTGTCTCTTTATATCGTGATGCAGTAGGCCGAGGAGCAACAATTTATCTCGAAGGCGCAAAAGATGCGGTTGCAGACCGAATCAAACGCTGTGGGATTGACCAATTCCTCAAGCCAAGACCTTCTCACTGATTCCCAAAAACATCTAACAGCACGCTATGGTTTGGCAGCCCCTACCGCACATTAAGTAAATAAAGCATAAGCGGAATAGAGGCAATGCTTAGAAGCGTTGTCAAGAATATTACACCTGCTACAAAACGAGCATTTGCGCCAAATTTTGAAGCAATCACGCAGGTCATTATCGCGCTTGGCATTCCAGCTTCGACAACTGTAACCTGGTGCATCACCCCACTCAAGCCACCACTTCTTGCGGCATAATAGGTGATGACTGGCAGTGCTACTAACTTTAAGACGCAGGTCACCGCCACAGGCAAAGCTAACCCCCTCAAAGATCTTCCACTAAGCGATAATCCCAGAGAAATCATGACCAGTGGAACCGTACCTGCGGCAAGATACCTGACTGCTTCTAGCAACGGATTTGGAAGCGAGATTGGCCTAATGATTAGCGCTATGGGAATAGAAAGCATGGAAGGAAGCGTAAAAACTCTCAGCAGCTGTTCCCGGTCTACCCGCCTTCCCGCAAATCCAGCAGCAATTAACGCACCGAGGGTATAAAGTGGCAGTGCCATGGCAAGCTCATCATAAAGTGCGGCGGTCACAAGAGCAGCTTTCTCTCTAAAAGCGGCCTGAACCAGTGGGTAGCCCAAAAAGCCTGTATTTCCGAAGCCACTTGCAATGATCATTCCCCCAAGCGTCGGACGGTCAAGTCCCATTGCCCGCCCAACAACGTATGCAATCCCAAGGACAACAAGAATCATGGCAAAGCCTATGATAGGAACCTTTGCGATGGATAAGGGAATTGGCTGGCGGTAGCTATATATAGCATCAAAGATGAAGGCAGGAAGGGTAATGTAGACTACCACAGTGTTTAGCAAGTCAGCATCTTGATCTCGAAGAAGTTTAACCTTCTTCGCTCCGTACCCAACGGAAAGGAGAAGAAAAATAGATAAAACTGTTCCGGTTGCGCTCACGACCTGCCGACTCGCACTTCCTTGCTAGCTGCACTGCTCCTGCGGCAATCAAGCGCCGCTTTCACCAGCCCTGCAAATAGAGGATGTGCCCGATTTGGCCTGGATTTGAACTCCGGGTGGAACTGCGTGGCTATGAAGAAGGGATGGTCTGGCAACTCTATAATTTCAACCAGCCGATTGTCAGGCGAGACTCCGCTGAAAACCATTCCAGCCTCTGCCAACTGGTCGCGATATGCGTTATTTACCTCAAATCTATGCCTATGGCGTTCATAAACAAGCTCGTCCCCATAAATCTTCCATGCAAGCGTACCCTCAGCAATTCGGCAAGGGTAAATCCCCAGCCTCATTGTGCCGCCCTTGCTTACCACCCCCTTTTGTTCGGGAAGCAAATGAATTACAGGATGTATGCATTCTGGGTCGATTTCCTCAGTATTTGCCTCTGCGAGCCCACATTTATGTCTAGCATATTCGATGACAGCCATCTGAAGACCATAGCATAAACCAAGGAACGGCACGTTGTTCTCGCGAACGTAGCGGATTGCTTCTATCTTGCCTTCCGTGCCGCGAGCCCCAAAGCCACCCGCTACTACCACGGCATCCACGTCCTTTAGCAGTTCTTCCGCACCTTTGCCCTCAATTTCTTCGGAGTCAATCCATTTTACGTCAACACCAGTTTCGTTGGCTATCCCACCATGTTTGATGGCTTCTCCTATGCTAATGTATGCATCTCCGTTGGCAACATATTTGCCAACAACAGCTATTGTGGTTCGGCGTTTTGGATGCTTGAGGATATCAACAATTCTCTGCCACTCAGCCAATTGCGGTTCGCCATTATGAAGACCAAGCCTTTTAATGACCTGTTTAGCCAAACCTTCCGCCTCGAATTTGAGCGGCACTTCGTATATGCATTCTGTGTCTAGTGCCTCAATGATCGCTTCCTTATCCACATCACAGAACAGGGATATTTTTTCCTTCATCTCCTCACTTAGTGGCACCTTCGACCTGCAGACTAGAATATCTGGCTGGATGCCCATTTCGCGCAGCCTGGCAACGCTGTGTTGAGTTGGCTTGGTTTTGACTTCGCCCCATGGCCCGACAAAAGGTATGAGTGTGACATGTATATAAAGGACGTTTTCAGGGCCGGCATCTTTTTTAAACTGGCGGATTGCCTCTAGAAAAGGCTGACCTTCAATGTCACCAACCGTGCCTCCTAATTCAACAACCGCCACGTCCGCACCAGCCTCAAGCGGCGCATTCCTTATACGTTCCTTGATCTCGTCGGTAATATGGGGGATGACTTGGACAGTGGCACCAAGATAATCGCCTCGGCGCTCCTTTTGAATTACCGCATTATAGATGCTGCCAGTTGTGACATTTGACTCACGTGTTAGGTCCACGTCTACAAACCGCTCATAATGCCCTAAATCCAAATCAGTCTCCGCGCCGTCGTTAGTAACAAAGACTTCGCCATGCTGAAAAGGGTTCATTGTACCCGCGTCAACATTTATATAAGGATCAATTTTCTGCATGGTCACTTTGAACCCGCGGTTTTTCAGCAATCTACCCAACGAAGCCGCTGTTATACCCTTACCGATGGAAGAAACAACGCCGCCCGTCACAAATATGTATTTTATCACTGCGTCATCCCCCTGTCGCACAAACAGTAGTCTAAATTAGTACTTCAACATTACTACGGTGGTCTCCTTTGGAAGCGACCCTTTTGTTATTTGAATCTTTTCCTTGTGCTCGATATTTTTCCAACCCCTAAGAAATTCATCCGCGGTTTCAAGGTTGAGCTTCAGGTCTGGCGTTTTGAAATGCATGGGTACGACTATCTTAGGCTTAAGCTGGGCAACAACCTTTTTTGCCTGATCGCCGTCAATCGTGTACACAGAGCCAACCGGAATCATCAACACATCCACTTTCCCAATTTCCTTCACTTGCTCGGAAGTCAGCAAATGCCCCAGGTCACCAAGGTGGCAAATTCTTACACCTTCAAGCTCAATTACGCGCACAGTATTCTTGCCGCGCTGCCGCCCACCCGACGGGTCGTGGTCTGTTAGGATTGATTTGTAGGAAATAAAACTCTTACCAATTTTGAGCTTGCCAGAGTCGTGAGCTTTGCCTTCTAGAGGACCTATTACTTTGGGACTACCTTTAAGCACGTTTATAGCATTGTGGTCAAAATGACTGTGGCTTACAAACACAACGTCAGCTTTTACCCTGGGCACTTTATAACCCAAACCCTCACCAAAAGGATCAAATACAATGTTCGTTCCTGCCAATGCAGTAACCAAGAAACATGCGTGCCCCAACCATTTAATCACAACTCCTGCAATCATGTCCTTACCCCCTTGGTTCCCACTCTTTAAAAGAAATGATATGGTTTACCTAATCAGTAAGTTCCCTTTTCCTACCTTCACAGCTGAACTAATTAGTTCGAAAACAAAATTTTTCGCAAATTGGGCAGCCGTCAATACATCATCTCCCATGGCAATCCTTGCCGCCAATGCCGCGGAGAACGCGCAACCCGTCCCGTGAACTGGGGGCCCTGCCAAACGAACGCCAGAAAGCTCCACAAAATTGCTGCCATCAAAAATGATGTCAACCGGCTCTCCCTTTAGATGCCCACCTTTAGCGAGCACATATTGGCAACCCATTTTGTATATCTCCACTGCCGCTGCCTTCAAATCAGCTAGAGTTTCAACTGTTATCCCTGAGAGTATCTCCGCCTCCTTGACGTTTGGCGTAACAACAAGGGCAAGTGGGATGAGCTCCCGCTTTAAACGCTCTACCCCTTTGGTGGCTATAAGCGCCGTTCCGTCCTTTGCAGCAATCAGCGGGTCAACAACTACATTCGGAATATTTCTCCTGCGAATTCGCTTTGCAACAACGCCAATAGTTTGACTGCTAAATAACATTCCTATTTTGCAAGCATCAACACCTATATCGCGAGTAACCGAATCAATTTGGGCGGCCACAATGCGAGGCGCGACCTTCGCAATTTTTTGAATACCTAGCGTGTTTTGCGCAGTCACGGCTGTAACCACAGTCATGCCATACGCACCAAGACGATTAAACACCTTAAGGTCGAGCTGTATTCCCGCCCCTGCGCTCGAATCCGACCCAGCAATTGTTAAAACCCTAGGAATTCTTTCGTCCATGGCTCGCCATTACGTCAGAAACACAAAGGCACCTTTATTGTTTATCATCCAGGACACTACAAGCTTTAGCTTCTGCCCTCACTGCGTTGCCAAGAAAAAGACCTAAGATTTCAGGAAGTGTCTTTACTACAAAGTCAGGCTTTATCTCTTTCGGTGCTACCTCTACGTCTTTCTCAGTCGATATGCCTGTAAGAACTAAGATGGTCGTAATGCCAAGCCTTTTTCCAACAAGGATATCTGTATCAAGCCTATCTCCAACAATGACGCTATCCTCAAGAGAAGCGCCAGCAACTTCGAAAAGCTTTCGCACTGCATACGTCTCCGGCTTTCCAATTACTCGGGGGGTGACCCCGGTCGCTGCCTCCACTGCCGCAACCATTGCTCCCGCGCCAGGGACAACCTGCCCTCCTTCTAGTGGGTAGGTTGCATCCCTATTAGTTGCAATAAACTCAGCGCCACCTCGTATTGCCCAAAGTGCTTTCGTAATCTTTTCGTAGTTAAATCCTTTGTCCCAACCTACCACAACATAGTCGGCTTTCTCTTCAGGTATGTTCTCCACAATACGCATGCCAGCTTCGATTAGAACCTGTCGGAGTCCTGGCTCACCAATTAAATAAACTGATTTGCCCTTTGCGCCATGCTCGCAAAAATATAGGGAAGTTGCGTACCCTGACGTCATTATTTGCGCTTTATCAACCAGGATGCCCATGCGATGGAGCTTGTCAACATACTGCTCCCGGGTCTTAGTGGAATTGTTGGTGAAGAAGTATACCTGGTGGCCAAACCGCCTCAAAGTTTCGATGGTCTCCGCCACCCCAGGTAGGAGTTGCTCGCCGCGGTAGATAACACCGTCGAGGTCGAAAACAAATGTACGTAGACGCAAAACCAGCCTCTCAAAACGACGCTTAATTATTGTAACACACCCTCTTAGCAGGAGTCAAACAAAGAGGGGCGGGCCCATGATGGACCTGCCCCGATTGTCTGCTTCATTAAATACTGCTTAGTACATGTCCTCGCCGTATCCGCCTCCGGGAGGCCCAGCAGGTGCTGGCTTCTTCTCGGGCTTTTCGGCAACGAGTCCCTCGGTTGTGAGAATCATTGAGGCAATGCTTGCCGCATTCTCCAATGCCGAGCGGGTCACCTTCACCGGATCAACAATGCCAGCCTTTGTCAGGTCAACATATTGCTCGGTCAACGCATCTAGGCCATGGCCCTTTGGTAGGGTTTTGACCTTCTCAACGACGACCGAACCCTCAAGGCCGGCGTTCTCAGCGATCTGGCGGAGGGGCTCTTCGAGTGCTCTGCGCACGATGTTGACGCCCACTTTCTCATCTGGGTCGGTACCCAAGCCCTCGAGCGCAGGAATGACGTTAATAAGCGTTGCACCGCCGCCAGGGACAATGCCCTCCTCAACCGCCGCTCTAGTTGCGGAAAGAGCGTCCTCAAAGCGATGTTTCTTCTCTTTTAGCTCGGTCTCGGTCGCAGCACCTACCTTAATCACAGCAACACCACCAGCAAGCTTTGCAAGCCGCTCTTGAAGCTTCTCCTTATCATAGGATGATTCGGTAGTCTCAATCTGGCGGCGTATTTGCTCAATCCTGCCCTTGACTGCCTCCGGGCTTCCGGCACCTTCAACTATAGTTGTGTCTTCCTTGGTAACTATAACTTTCTTTGCCTGGCCCAACATTGAAAGGTCAACATTCTCAAGCTTCAGACCAAGGTCCTCAGAGATGAATTTGCCGTTTGTAAGGATAGCTATGTCCTCCAGCATTGCCTTGCGTCTGTCACCAAAGCCAGGCGCCTTCACTGCAACAGTCTGCAAGGTGCCGCGAATCTTATTGACAACCAGAGTCGCTAGCGCATCACCATCTACGTCCTCAGCGATTATTACCAGCGGTTTGCGAGCACTTGCAACCTTCTCAAGTAGCGGGATTAGATCGGCCGCGGCGCTTATCTTCTTTTCATGGATAAGGATTAGCGGATCCTCAAGGACGGCCTCCATCCTCTCCGCATCGGTGACGAAGTATGGAGAGATGTATCCCTTGTCAAATTGCATACCTTCTACGACTTCCAACGTCGTTCCGGTGCCTTTTGACTCCTCAACTGTAATGACGCCATCCTTTCCAACCTTATCCATTGCATCGGCAATTATCTCGCCAATTTCCTTGTCATTTCCGGCTATTGATGCAACGCTTGCAACTGACTCTCTGTCAGTCACCGGTGTACTCAGCTTTTTGATTTCCTCAACGGCCTTTGCAACCGCAAGCTCAATCCCCTTCTTGACCATCATGGGATTGCCACCTGCTGCCACATAGCGAAGACCCTCGTTCACTATCGCCTGCGCAAGAACAGTAGCGGTTGTTGTTCCATCGCCTGCGACATCGTTTGTCTTCGATGCGACTTCACGAACAAGCTGAGCACCCATGTTCTCATAAGGGTCCTCTAGCTCAATCTCTTTGGCGACAGTAACTCCATCTTTGGTGATTGTCGGGGCGCCCCATTTCTTATCGAGTACTACGTTGCGGCCTTTTGGGCCAAGTGTAACCTTAACTGCAGATGCCACTGCATTTGCGCCACGCTCAAGTGCTCGTCTTGCCTCTTCACTGTAGGCTATCATTTTTGCAGCCATGCTCACGTTCCTCCTTTTCTTATAACTAATAGTGCATATTTTAACGTGTCTCTTGGAAGAAGAAACTACTTTGAATGTTAGGAAAAACTCTTGCTTTCAGAATCAAGTTTTATCTTCCCGCTCGCAATTTCAGAACATTTTTATGTTCGAATTGCAAGTATGGAATCCTCATCTAGGATTATGTAATCCTCACCTTCGACGGTTACCTCGGTGCCTCCGTATTTCGAATAGATGACGGTGTCACCCTCTTTTACTGTCATGGGCTTCCTCTCGCCATTTTCCAAAATTTTTCCGGGTCCAACGGCAATCACTGTGCCCTCCTGTGGCTTCTCTTTGGCAGTATCTGGCAGGATGATTCCACCTGAGGTCTTCTCCTCTTCGGCTTTGGGTTTCACAATCACTTTGTCACCAATGGGTTTTAACATCGAACAAATCACCTCCTAATTTAAAAACAGTGAACTATTAGCACTCAAACAACTTAAGTGCTAATGGGCAACCAGTATTTATACCAGGACTTGACAAATTTGTCAAGCTAGTAATATGAACTTTCCATAAAATATTTCTTCCCTTCCACCTTCGTTAATAAACCTGCTCTCGTAGCCTTTAAAGAAGCGATTCCCCCAGAAACCCTAAATATTCAACTTTTAAAGATTTCATCGCGCAATTGCTCACTTCATAGAGAGTTTGCTCGTCTAAACTTTGGATTTCACATAAAATTGCTTCAAACTTCTGAATTAACGCTTTCTGAACGGTTTCAAATATTGAAATCAAATGCGGTTGCAAAGTATAATGATGTTGCCAGTTCAATAACTCACCCCCGAAAAAATAATCCCATGCGTCACCCAGTATTTGCAATATTACTGATAGTCCTAATTATGATTGCGGTGATGATAGGCGCCCAAGCCGAAACAGTGCCAGAAAAGCTTTCGGTAGCGGATGCTGTTAAGCTTGCTCTAACTGCAAATGTGAACTTAAAGAGCGCAAAATCAAACCAGTTAACAGCTCTTTCTAGACTACGTGTGGCAGAATTACTTACTTCCTATTATGTGGGAGCAAACACCAGCTTTGAACGGATGCCTGGCGAGTCTGAGCTCTCTAATTCCATATTTGGAAGCCTGGGCTATGAAAACATGATGGGGACAGAAGCATCCTTGAACATATCGCCATTTGCATCGGGCAATGAGTCGAGCTCGGTAGATTTATCAATTCGCCACCCATTAACTAGACGCAAGGGTCTTCTATCTCCGAAAGCAGATAAAGTTTTGACAGCCCAGAGCGAAATGATTATTCAAGACAAGGAGCTTTACCGAACTCAACAGTCAACCGTGCTTGATGTAATTCGAGCGTACTTCAAAGCAATTGAGGCACGCGAGCAAGTCAAAGTCCAAGAAAAAGCTCTTGAACTTGTTGAGCAATCGGCAAGATTCGCCAAACGGCGGGAAGAGGCCGGATTTGCAAGAGGCATCGACGTATACAGAGCAGAAGTTCAAGTTCAGCAGACTCGTGAGAGATTAAACAGCCAACGCGAAGCAGCAAAGGCAGCCATCGACCGCTTAATGTTAGCAATCGGTGTTGGTATTGGCAAAACTCCCGAGCTAATTGATCCTGTGCCAGAGGTCAATCCCGAAGTTCCCACACTTGAAGAAGCCATTGCGCAGGCTCTCAAGAATCGCGTCGAGCTATCGGTTTACGATGAGCGCCTAGCAACTCAGCAACGAAGACTTGCCATTGCCAAAGAAGAATTTCGACCTGGCCTTGATATTTTCACAAGATTCCGCTCCTCAAACGCCGATAGAGGCGTTTTCTCATCATCCTTATTCGACCTAGGTACCACCACTATTGGGCTTGAGCTTCGATTACCTCTAGACAAACGAGCGATTAAAGAGGAACAAGCAATTGTCGAACGTGAGCTAAACATATTAAACGAAGAACGTGCCTTTCAGATGGAGCGAATCGCCGAAGAAGTTCGCAGCGCATATCGTGCGCTTGAATCTACAGCTACCTCACTTGAAATACTAACCACAAACTTGGAAGTTGCAAAGCAAAACCTTCATATTGCTGAGCGGATGGTAGAGGAAGGCGAAGGTGACAACCGAGATGTTTTGAGTGCACAAGAAGCACTCACCCATGCGGAGATGGGAATCATCTCCGCCAAAATCGACTTGTATCTAGCAACGCTAGAGCTCAAATACGCGATGGGAGAGGATCTTACAACGATAGGTTCAAAATGAAAGAGCAAATAAAAATTTGGGGAAGCCGTATTCTTGGGTTAGCAATCATTGTCTTTGCAATACAGCACTGGGGAGTGCCGCTTTATCGACAGTACTTTTCCCCGAAAAAGGTAGAAGTCTATATCCCTACCACTAGGGTAAAACAAGGCCCATTCACAATTAGTTTTCCAGCCATAGGAACTCTAGAAGCAGAGAAGTCGGTTGCAGTTACCGCTGGCATAAGCGGCAAGATCATTTACCTTATTAACGATGGTGCAATGGTCTCTCAAGGTGACCTAATAGCACTCCTAGATAGCAAAGACATCGAGCGCGAGATTCGCACTAAAAAGTTGGAAGCAAGGAATGCAGAGGCGGAAGTAATGCGGGCGCAAGCAGAGTTGCAACTTCTCCAAGAAGCAAACAAGACCGACCTTATGCAAGCCCAGGCTCAGCTTGACTTCGACAAGAACGAACTAAAGCTTGCAAAAGACGAGCTTGCAAAAATGGAAAGACTTCTTGCTGAAAAGCTTGTGACGGGCGAACAGGTTGAGCAGGCAAGAGGCGAGGTTCGCTCTAAGGAGCTGGCCGTCATGAAAGGCGAGGCCCAACTTGAATTAAAGAAAAAAGAATGCGAGTCCAAGGAAAAGCAAAAAATGGCAGACGTTAAAAATGTGGAGTTTCGCAAGGGCCTAGCTGATGAAGCGCTGGCAGAGGCAGAAGATGACCGAGAAAAAACTCGCATTAGAGCGCCGGCGGCTGGTTTGGTTGTTTTGACAGAAGATTGGATGGGAGACGGCCGCCGCAAGCTTCAAGAAGGAGACAATGTAAGGCCCCAACAAACAATTTGCCGCTTGCCTGACCTATCTAAAATGATGGTGAAAGTTCGCGTAGGCGAAGCTGATGCTCCAAGAGTACGCCTTGACATGCCCGTGCTTATTCGGCTTGAGGCTGTGCCGAATAAGGTCTTCCACGGCCGAGTCGTTAGCATATCAAGCCTTGCTA
Source organism: Armatimonadota bacterium (assembly GCA_023511795.1). Classification (NCBI taxonomy): domain Bacteria; kingdom Bacillati; phylum Armatimonadota; species Armatimonadota bacterium. The sequence continues at coordinate 33,551 of JAIMAU010000016.1, forward strand.
CCGAGCTATCGCCATGGGAAGGCGGCACGCCGGGAAAAAAGGACTTCGAGGTTAAGGTTTCTGTAAAAGAGAATAATCCCCGCCTTATCAAACCTGGCATGACTGCAAACCTAGAATTTATAGTAGACCAAATTAAGAATGCTACTTACATCCCGATTGAAGCGGTAGTCGAGCAGGGGAACAAAACGTTTGTCTACGTTAAATCAGGTGGCAAATTCACTCGCGTTCCCATAAAAACCGGCAAGTATAATGACAATTTTGTGTGCGTCACCAAGGGATTGAAAAAAGGGCAGATAATCGCCCTCCGTGATCCAACACGAGAGCTTGAGTTACAAGAGGCAGGCAGCACAGCGCCAGGCGTGACCACACAAGAGCCTGCAACACCGCCAGTTCCAAAAGCGAAAAAGGAGTAGTATGGGAATCCTTGCAGCGATCCACACTGGTCTCACAGAGCTACTCTCCCACAAGTTACGCTCAATCCTCACAATGCTGGGCGTAATCTTCGGAGTAGCCGCTGTAATTGCCATGGTTTCCATTGGGGAGGGAGCAAAGCAAGAAGCCCTTGAGCAAATTCGTTTAATGGGCATCGACGTCGTCCACGTAAGACGGGCTCTGATATCCGGCGAGCTATTAGAAAAAGCGCAGGAGCGTTCGCCATATGGGTTAAAATACTCCGATACAGAAAGCATCAGGGAAGTTTGCGACTATGCAAAGCACGTTGTACCTCTTAGAGAGGTTTTCGCCGACGTCAAGATTGGCGATAAACCTGTTCCTGTCAAAATAGTAGGCACAACTCCCGAGTATATATACGTAACACGCACCAAACTCCAGACAGGGCGCTTTCTTAACAATATAGATATGCGAGAAAATCGCCCGGTCTGTGTGCTGGGAGCGGCCGCCCGGAGGGAGCTTTTCGGATTCGACGACCCAATTGGCAAAAATATCAAAATAGGAAGGCGACTATTTCGCGTAGTCGGTCTAATGGAGCCCAAAGAAGTAGGTGCGGCTAAAGCATTTGCAGCCCTCCGGGATTTAAATTCAGACGTTTACATTCCGATTACTATTTCTCTTATTGACTTTAAGATTAGCTCTCAGGAAGCGGTACCATCGGATTATATTTTACTGCGACAGCTCTCCAGAAGGCTGATGGCACGCCCAAATAAGGCAGACAACCCGATTACAGAAATCATAATTCAAGTTGAAAACGATGCCGCTACTGTGCCAACTGCTTCTGTTATCCGTTCTGTACTTCATCGCCAACATCGCGGAATTCGTGACTATGAAATTATCATACCTGCAGAACTACTTCGCCAAAGCCAGCAAACTCAGCGGATATTTAATATTGTTATGGCAGCCATCGCAAGCATCTCGCTCCTTGTCGGTGGTATTGGAATTATGAATATTATGCTCGCTACTGTTACTCAGCGAACGCGCGAGATCGGCATCAGGCGATGCATTGGAGCAACTAGATGGGACATTATCCGCCAATTTATGCTAGAAGCTCTGGTTATCACCTGCGCAGGCGGATTGATTGGCGTATTTCTAGGAATCGGGGGCGCGAGAGCCATATCAGTTTATGCTAATTGGAACACTGTTGTATCCATGCAGGCAATCATCGTCTCTTTTGGCGTCTCAGCAATGGTTGGGGTTATCTTTGGGATGTACCCAGCTATCAGAGCGGCTATGGTAGACCCGATAGAAGCACTCCGTTACTCTTAAAAGCAATATAAGTTCAACATTAGGTTTGATAATCAATGCCACTAATCTTAATTCAAAACTTAGTAAAAACATACAGAATTGGTAGTATAGAAATACCTGCTCTACGAGGAGTCTCATTTAAAATCGACCGGGGCGAGTTTGTGGCAATAATGGGCCCCTCTGGGTCCGGCAAGTCTACATTGCTTAATATTATTGGCTGCCTTGACCGGCCGACGTCGGGAACATACATCCTTGATGGGCAAGACGTAAGCAAGTTGAGTGATGCATCACGCGCGGCGATTCGGAACAGAAAGATAGGCTTCGTATTTCAGAGCTTCAACCTTCTGCCTCGTCTTACGGCGCTCGATAATACCTTGTTGCCCCTAATGTATGCTGGACGCCGGCGCGACAGTAAATTGGGGCGGAGAATCCTTGAATCGGTGGGATTGGGTGGAAGGATATGGCATACACCAATGCAATTATCCGGTGGCGAGCAACAGCGGGTGGCTATTGCGAGAGCGCTCGTCAACGACCCGCCCTTAATTCTTGGCGACGAACCGACCGGAAATCTAGACACCGCTACAGGCATCGAAATCATGGCGATTTTTCAACGTCTCAACGAACAAGGAAGGACGGTTGTCATAGTCACCCATGAGCATGACATCGCGCGATATTGCAAGCGCATACTTCGTTTCCGTGACGGCCTACTTGAGTCCGACGAGCCAGTCAACGACCAAATTATAATCGAACCCCGCGAAGTCTCCATATAAAAGTAAGCCTTAGGTTTCTAATCATAATTGTCATCGAACCAGGCTAGGATCCAACCGTGGTAGTTGCTGCCAAGTGAACCTTCAACCACTGTCCGAGCAGGATAATACCACAAATTCGTTGAAATGGGGTTTTAAAATAAAGCTGAATATCTTGGAGGCGGTATGATGAATCTAATGCTAATTTTTGGCCTATTGGTTTTGATATCAATAGCGGTGCCTGCTACTGCTCTAGACAAGTTTATAATCAGTTATTGGTGCGGACCGTTGCCCAGTGATAATTTAGACATCCGATATGCCGAAGTCGCTGAGTGCAACTTCACACACGCAATGCCACCATGCGCAGGAGTCACAATTGAGCAGAACAAGGCAATACTTGATGCGTGTGCAAAGCATGGGCTCAAATATATCATTCCTGATGGACGCATCCTGGCAAAAGAGCCGAACGACCCAGATTTTACTTCTAACCTCGACGCAGTAATTGCAGATTACTCGAACCACCCAGCAACTGCAGGCTACTTCATTACGGACGAACCGAACTCTTCTGCTTTCCCTAAGCTGGCGGCAATAAATCAATACCTAATAAAGAAAGACCCAAAGCACATGCCATTCATAAATCTTTTTCCAAACTACGCAAGCGAAGCGCAATTAGGTAACAAGACCTACGAGGAGCACGTCGAACAATTTTGCACGGTTGTTAAGCCAAGGATACTAAGCTACGACCACTACATCATGATGGCCTGCGATCCCGAAAATCCAACTAATTTGGGCAGTTTCTTCCATAATCTAGAAGTGGTAAGGGCTGCGGGGTTAAAATATGGTGTCCCCACCTGCTTCATAATGCTCGTCACACCACATGGCCAATATAGAAACCCTACGGAAGACGACCTCCGCTGGCAGATTTTCAATGCGCTCGCTTATGGATATAAGGCAATCCTATATTTCACTTACTGGACACCCCACGACGAATTCTGGAACTTTCACAACGGCATTCTCGATGAAAAAGGCAATCGAACAGAACATTTCAATCAGGCAAAACGGATAAACGGCGAGCTAAAAGTTCTTGGCAAAGTCTTGGTCAAGCTAACGTCCACCGGGGTCTACCACTCAGGCGATGTGCCATCCGCATGCAAGCCACTTAGCCCCGACCTACCCATTAGTGTAACCTCAGAGCTACCCACTGTCTTGGGCATATTCCGTCACGAAGACGGCTCTACATGGGCAATGGTGGTCAACCGAAACCTGAGAAAGGATTCTACCGTTGTTCTTTCATTTAAAGGTTCAATTAAGTATGTTGAAGAAATGAGCTCGAAAACCGGAGCCATGCATAAACTTAAGCTAGATAAGGGAAAAACAACCATACATCTTAGGCCCGGTGAGGGAAGGCTGCTAAAACTTCTGGCGAAATAGCTACGCCACCAAAACTTTTTGAAATCAGTTTGACATAGAAGAACCTATGTTCCTATAATGCCCATGAAAATCCTCACTGGCCTGAAAGTCGAGGACCATAATGGAGCATGCACTAATAACTGGCGGGGCAGGGTTTCTTGGATCTCACCTATGCGACCTTCTACTCGAGAAGGGCTATGCAGTTACGGTGATGGATAATCTAATTACCGGAACTACTGATAATATCGTCCATCATCTTGGCAAAGAGAGTTTTTCATTCATAAAATACGACGTAACGGAATACCTTTTTCTAAAGGAAAAAGCAGACTTTGTTTTTCACTTCGCTTCACCTGCGAGCCCAATTGATTACCTACGATACCCCATTCAAACACTCAAGGTTGGCTCACTTGGCACCCATAAGACCCTAGGACTTGCGACCGCTCATAAAGCAAAGTACATCCTAGCGTCAACGTCGGAGGTTTATGGCGACCCACAAGTGCATCCTCAAACAGAAACTTATTGGGGCAACGTTAATCCAGTTGGCCCAAGGGGCGTCTATGATGAAGCCAAGCGGTTTGCAGAAGCAATGACAATGGCATATCACAACACACACAACGTGGACACGAAAATTGCTCGCATATTCAACACCTATGGCCCGCGCATGCGGAGAGACGACGGAAGGCTGGTTCCAACGCTCATTACCCAAGCTTTGAAAGGCGAGCCACTTACAATCTATGGCGATGGCAGGCAGACACGAAGCCTTTGTTACGTTTCAGACCTAATCGAGGGCATTTACCGACTCGCATTATCTGACGAGCACGAACCAGTCAACCTTGGCAATCCGGAGGAAATCACAATTATTGACTTTGCTAACTTAGTTCTAAAGTTGACGGGAAGCAAATCCAAGATAACTTTCGCACCTCTACCTGCTGATGACCCTCGACAACGCCGCCCAGATATTTCCAAGGCAAAGCGCATTCTAAAATGGGAGCCGAAAGTAAGTCTTGAAGAAGGATTAGTAAAAACCATCGAATGGTTTCACTTAAAAATGAAAGAGGAAAGAACAATTTAACGCCCATGGAACCAATAGTCGCAATTACAAAGGCCCAGACCCCATACTCCGAAGGTACAATACTCAACGCGGTAAGACAAGCCCTAAATCTCATAAAATCGGACAATCTAATTCAAAGCGGGCATACGGTCCTAATCAAACCTAATATTTTCGCCCCAAATCCAGCGCCAATGACAACCGACCCAAGGGTTGTGGCTGCCCTAATAAAAATTGCTCAAGAGGCAGGTGCCCGCTTGGTACTTGTCGGCGAGGGGAGGAGCATTTCTACCGCCAAGTTCCGAAAGGCAAACAATACAACGCGCGCTTGCTCCGAAGTGGTTGGCATGACTGCTGCAGTCGAGGCTGCAGGCGGAAAAATGGTTTTCTTTGACGAAGAAGAATGGCTTGAAACCGACGTCGTCGGAGGGCTTGTTTTAAACAAAGTTCGCATTCCGCGGCCAGTACTAGAAGCCGACGTCCTAATCAACGTGCCGGTCATGAAAATCCATAGCCTCACTCTCGTAACACTCGGAATTAAGAACATGCACGGAGCAATCTCAGATGAGGACAAACTTTTCGGGCACAGCTATAACGAGCTCCCTTCCAAACTTACCGACTTCCTCCGAGTCAGAAAGCCAGACCTCACAGTCCTGGATGGCATTACGGCACTAGAGGGTGACCATGCTGAAGAGGGCACGCCAGTGGACATGGGCATTATTATAGCCTCACGCGACGTTGTCGCTTTAGATGCCGTTGCCTCCTCGGTAATGGGATTCGATACAATGGAAATTGATACCACAAAGATTGCACACGAGCAGGGTCTCGGGATGGGCGATCTATCCAGGATTACTGTAATTGGAGAAAGTGTAGAGTCTGTCCGCAGGCATTTCGCCAGGCCGAACATTGCCTTTGATTCAGAATTATTTCCTGGCTTGAAAATCATCGCGGGAGAATACTGCCGATCATGTCAATACTACATTCGAAGAGGCTTAGATAAGCTAGCCAAAGAAGGAGTTTTCGATGGAAGCCGCGAGATTACTCTAATCCTCGGCAAGGAACCCCCTGTTCCCGAGAAGCTTCCTGGAAAAGTAATAATGCTCGGCGACTGTTGCCTTTCTTCGAAATCAATACGACGATTGAGGGACCACCTGCTCCTTGAAGGGCGGCTTGAAGCAGAGTACGCTTGTCCGCCAATGCGGTTTAGGATACGTGCAAAAGAAATGATAAGCTAGACGAACAATACTTTCGCTCCCAAAAAGCAACAAACGTGCAAGGTGAATAAAGAACAAAACCTCTGACGAACATTGATTTATATTGGTATAGCCACCATATTTGGGATTATTTGTTGCTGATACGTTTTGCACGCAAACTTTCCTATTAGCTCCTGCAACAAACACAAATTGTTAACATTCGCCACGATGGAGCGTATACATTTATGATGCATGCGGCAACGAATCAGGCCAGGGAGACCGACGAGGAACTAATGGCGAGGTTCCAGGCGGGCGACTCATCAGCCATGGAGGAGCTTTTCGCTAGGTTCCAAAAGCCACTGTTCAACTTCTTTTTCCGAATGGTGGGCCGTCGGGAGACTGCGGAAGATCTCGTTCAGGAAACATTCCTGAAAGTTTGTAGGTTTGGACAGACCTTTCGCGGTTCAGATGCAAAGTTCACAACTTGGCTTTTTTCTATTGCTGGAAACCAATGCCGAGATTATCTCAGGCATCGAGCAAGACGTCCTGAAACAATGCTTGACGACAATATAGAATTAAATCACTCGGATAATCAAATAGGGCCTTACTCTGCAACAGGCAATTCATCTGTTGAAAATCACTTGATTCGAGTTGAGCTTCGGAATGCAATCGAAGAAGCGATAAACACACTTCCAGAAAAGGAGCGAACGGCAATCATCTTAAGAGAGTATCACGACATGGAATACAAAGAGATTGCCGATGTTCTTGGCTGCCCAATTGGAAGCGTGAAGGTATTAATCTTCCGCGCCAGGCAGAAGCTCAAGGAAAGGCTAGGATACCTAAAGGCTCCTGCATAAACTGCCGAATGAGGTAATGGCAATGAGATGTAAAAAAGCTAGAATTCTGGCCTCTGCTGCAATAGACGGCGAGCTTTCGGAACGTGAAAAGCGCCTTCTGGAGCAACACTTTGCCGAATGTCCGGCATGTCGTGAAGAGCATACCACGCTTGTTGCTCTGCGCAAAACCATGGCGCTTTGGGAAGATAAGGAACCTTCGCCTTGGCTAGCGGAGAACTTCGCCCATAAGCTAGAAAGGTTCATGGCGGGGCAGGAATGCCCTGCAACCCGCAAGCCTCATTGGGCTATAGGAGTCGCCACAGCGGGACTTGTTGCGACGCTACTAGCATTTGGCTTCTTTTTGACTAGCCGTCCTGAGCCGCCATCTGAGCCGCTATCACATCCAGACAAAAGGCCTGCTATTGTCCAGGCAACAAAGACTCCTGCAAAACCGGAAACGGCAAATTCGCTCAAAGGTCAAAATCATGCGGCAACAAAATCACATCCAGTACAGGCAACTGTACTAAATACAAGAGAAGGCAAACAACATAAACCCAAAGTTGCTCAAACCATCATTGCCAAAAGGAGCCCACATCCCACTCTTGCTGAAGGCTTGCAAAGTAAAGCCGCAGACAAAATCGCTGAAGAAAAGCCATCGGAAGCTGAAATTTTGCACAGCATTGTTGCCGCACAAAAATCACATGAAGAGGCAAGCGTAGTAGTCGCATCCAATCTAGGAGTAACAGGAATGACAATGAACGAGACTTTAGAAATATTGAGAGGTACCCTTCAAAAAACAGCTGACATTCTAGCAGAGCGAACGAATAGCGAAAACATAAATACGGCCATAGAAGAAGGAGGCACACTGTGAGAAGCGTACGTTTCTCAACGTTATTAATATTAAGCATATTAACTTCCACTAACTTAATTACGGCCTTGCATGCCGCCCCGGCAAAAAAAAGCATGCTTGAACAGCTTGAACTTCCGCTGTATCCAGGGGCAAAGACACTGAGAGAAATCAACTGGCCATCCGGCAAGGTGCTCGATGACCTAGCAAATGAGTTCGGTCCCTTGTTCGGCCTCAAGGAGTTAAAACAAGTCAGCATCGTAATGACCAGAGTGGATGCAACCCCAGAGCCCGAGCAGATTCTGAAATTTTATGAACCCGCAATCACAAGCCAAGGATGGAAGACAATGGACAAAAGCCTTGCTCGTGACGAAGCAAGCGCAATATTGTTCCATGAGAACAAGGGAATACTAATTATTTTTGTTGGTCCACGCGTAGGGAAGAACCGAGATGTGAACATAACTCGGTTATTCGGAACCATGGACCCCTCAAAGATTGGCAATACCCAAGGCAAAATTCCAGAAATGCTCAAGAAAATGTCTCCCGAGGAACAAGGTGAAGAACCTGCGATTGAGGTCACCTCACGCTCTAGGATTCCAGCCGGGCAACCGATATCGGTTCCACCATCCGAAAAAGTGCACATCAAATCCACAAGATCCGACTTGAACGTTCTTCTCGTCGAAGGAAACACTGTCGAGATCAGGGTCCTTGGCAGCACAGACGACATCGGAGAGCTCTCCCGCATAGATGAGCGCCTGGTATTGAATCTCGCCGCAAGGTTGGTTGTTGACCGTATATCTGTGCCAGCAGGCATACCGACCCTCTTCGAGCCAACGGAGGGCTCCATTACAATCGCTCCATCAAAGCCTGTTAGGCCAGCGCGACTCAGCGTTGTATCCATTGGCGCTCCAATTGCCTTAAGAGACTTCCCGCTGGTTGGCGGTGTGCACATGCTAAAATCAACCGGCGCTGAGATCGCCATTTCATTCTCGCGAGTTGAGACCGGCGAGATGGTCGTTGGTGCGACGGGTGACGACATTACTATCGAGCTACCCAAGAATGCTTCAGCTGAGATTAGCGCGCAGGCAACCAAAGGCAGTGTCCAAAATTTGACATCAATTAAGCCGGAGATTGAGGATAAAGATAGGCTGAAGCTCATTTTAGGCTCGGGAAAGGCAAAGATATCTCTTGAGGCGGTTAATGGAGCTATTTATATTAAGACAACCGACTAATAAAAACTAGATGCATTTTCCCAGCGGTTAAACAAAAAGCCTGCGAGCCATGCCCACAGGCCAAGAAAAGTGAAGGAGAAAAAGATCTCTTCCATCTTCTGCATGTACTCGGCCTTGCCGCAAACGGCCGACACCGGATACCCGTTTGCCATGCCCTTGCCGAAGGTCGCCAGATCAGGCGTTACCCCGACGATA